>CALVJQ010000048.1 GCA_944332265.1 uncultured Bacilli bacterium | reverse complement strand
TTAAGTATGGCGATTAATTATCATCCTTATGAAGTTCAATTTGTATTAATTGACTATAAAGGTGGAGGTTTAGCTGGAGCTTTTGAAAATAGAGAGACTGGATTAAAGTTACCACATTTAGCAGGAACAATAACAAACTTAGATGTTAGTGAGATTAATCGTAGTTTGGCTTCTTTACAAAGTGAATTAAAAAGACGCCAAGCGGTATTTAATAAAGCAAGAGATAAAGTAGGTGAATCAACAATTGATATTTATAAATATCAAAGGTTATATCGAAATGGTCAAGTTGATGAACCGGTTGCACATCTATTTATTATAAGTGATGAGTTCGCTGAGTTAAAATCACAACAACCAGAATTTATGAATGAACTTATTTCAACAGCTCGTATAGGTCGTTCATTAGGTGTTCACTTAATTTTGGCAACACAAAAACCAAGTGGTGTAGTTAATGATCAAATTTGGTCAAATACACGTTTTAGAGTTTGTTTAAGAGTTCAAGATAGATCTGATTCACAAGAAATGATAAAAAGACCAGATGCTGCTTCTTTAAAAGAAACTGGACGTTTCTATTTACAAGTTGGTTATGATGAATTTTTTGCTTTAGGTCAGTCAGCTTGGACTGGTGCTCCTTATTATGAATCAGATGTAAGAAAGAAAAAGATTGATAATAATATTTCTTTTGTTGATAATTTAGGGAAACCATTTAAAGTAGTAGAAGATGGTAAGAATAACGTATCAGGAGTATTAAAGGGTGAAGAATTACCTAATATTATGAAGTACTTAGTTGATGTATCAAAGAAAGAAAATATTAAAGTTAAACAATTATGGCTTAATGCTTTGCCACCAGTTATCTTTATTGATGGCTTAAAAGAAAAATATGAATATAAGAAAGTTGATTGTGATATAAATCCAGTTATTGGAGAATACGATGCACCTGATTTACAAAAACAAGGATTACTTACTATGCCAATTACTAAAGGTGGTAACTGGATAGTTTATGGTATGGCAGATAGTGGTAAAGAAGAGATGATTAATTCTTTTGTATATTCTTGTATATCAACTTATTCACCAATGGAATTAAATTTATATTTATTAGATTTTGGTGCTGAAACTTTAAAAATGTATCGTAAAGCACCACAAGTTGGTGATGTTATTTTACAAAATGATGTTGATAAGGTAACTAATTTATGGAAGATGATAAGTGAGATAATTGCTAAACGTAAAAAATTATTTGCTGATTATGGTGGAGATTATATATCTTATTCAAAAGCTACTGGTAAAGTAATTCCTAATATAATAGTTATTATTAATGGCTTTGAATTATATAATGAAAACTATGGAGATGCTACTTTTGATTTACTTGGAACAATTACTCGTGATTGTCAAAAATATGGAGTATATTTTGTAATGACTTCGACAACTTCTAATGGTATTCGTTCAAGATTAGCTCAATACTTACCAAATCACTTAGTATTCCAAATGAATGATAAGTATGATTATTCAACTTTATTATCTAGAACAAAACTTGTACCAGCAGATATAAATGGCCGTGGTTTAGTTAAATTAGATGGAGTGTATGAATTTCAAGCAGCTGTACCAACGGATAAAGCTAATTTGAATACTTTTGTAATTACGAAGATTGAAGAGTTATGTAAAGAATATCCTACTGGTGGAGCTCCTAAAGTTCCTGTATTACCAGAAGTTGTTACTGTATCTCATTGTTCTGATAAGTTAACAGGAGTAAATTCTATTCCTGTTGGAGTAGAAAAAGATTCATTAGATATTAGAACTCTTGATTTAACAAAAAATACCGTTAATATTATTACTGGTATGGAATTAAATGATATAAAAGTATTTGGTAGATTCTTTGTTAAAGAAATATCTTCTATAATAGGTAAGAATTGTTATGTCTTTGATTTAGAAAAGGAATTTAAAGATATTGAAGCTTTAGTTACTTATTATGATACTAATATATTAGATAATTTTAAGAAGTTTGGTAAATTTGTTTTTGATGTATATAATAAATATAAAGAAGCAGGTTTTGATACTTCTGTATTATCGGAATATGGGGAATATGTTTGTGTAATTGTAGGTATTGATAAATTTAAGAATATGTTAGGTTCTGAATTTGATGGTGCTTATAGTGGATTACTTTCTATGATTAAAGGAATGCCTAAGATTCATTTCGTAATTATAGATTCTGCTGATAACTTTAAGAAACGTGAATTTGATTCTTGGTATAAGGATACTATTTCTGGTACTAAGGGTATTTGGCTTGGTAATGGAATGGGTTCACAATATACTCTTAAATCAACTCTTACTTCACGTGTTTTATCTACTAAATTGGAAAAGAACTTTGGTTATTATGTAGATGGTAATACAACAGTATTAGTTAAATTTATTTCTGAACAAGGTGAAGAAGATACTTATGAAACATTATAAAAAGACAAGTAATTGTCTTTTTATTTACTTTTATTTACTTTTATTGACTTTGATTTTGTTTTAGAGTATTATGATTATATAAGAGTATAGCCGATAGTTGGGGAATTGGTTCGGAAATGGTATAGATCACTATATTCTTAAATCTACTTAATAATAGGAGGTTTTATTATGAATAATAATAAAGTCTGTGTAGATTTGATTGTACCTAGTATTGAAGAAAGATACAATGTATTTATTCCTGTTAATAAGAAGACTATTGAAATTATATTCTTATTAAATAAAGCTATTAATGATATGACAGATGGAAGCTTTGTTATGTCTGAACATTTGTCATTAATTAATGCTGATAATGGTGCTGTTTATGATGTTGCTAATACTTTTTTAGAGAACAAGATATTAAATGGTACTAGATTAATTTTATTATAGAAAGAGGAGGTGTTCTATGGGAATAGGTGTACAAGGTGCTGATGTTTCAGTTGCTCCAGAAAGTTTACATTCTCTATCTACTTCTATGCAAAGTACTAAAGAATCTTTTGATGCTGCTTTAGATGCTATAGATGCTGAAGTTAGAGCAATGGCTGGAAATGCAATGGGTGAAGATAGCCCAGAATATCAAGCTTTTTTGAATAGCTATGATTCTATTATGAAACCAAAGGCTGAGGAAATTTCTGCTCAACTTGAAAGTCATTCACAAAAAGCAGAAACTACTGCAAATAGTGGCGCAGAAATGATTAGAAATAATGTAAATACTTTTAATAATTTTATGTAATATATGGAGGTGATTTTTGATGGCAGAACAAGTTTCTTCTACAAACCTTGAGGCTCTTAGACAATCTCAAAGTAGATTAAACGAGCAAGCTGACGAGTCTTTTACTCAATATGGTAAAGCTAATGAACAAGTTCAACAAAATGTTGGTACTGAGGGTATGGCTTTAGCTGGTGCATTAGGTAATTTTGTTAATAATCAATGGGATGCTGATACAAAGCAAGCTGTTGAAGATTATAGAAAAACAGCTAATGAATTATTACAAGCTGCAATAAGTAAGGTTTCTACTAATGTTCAAAATGAAATAGCAGAGACTCAAAGTGTATATAAGAATTAAAGTATTGTGTTTTGTAACACAGTACTTTATAAGTGAAAGATTTTTATCTTTCTTTTATAAAGTACTTTATATGGAGGTGTTATTTATGGCTTATAATTTTTCGGTTGATAGTGTAATAAATGAGGAAATTGTAAGTAATTTGGATGCTACGAGGGCAGAGCTTGAAAGTATTATTGATGAGATATATTCTGAGATTGCAGCTTTAGAAAGCTGCTGGCAAGGGGATTCATATAATGTGTTTCAAGCTAAATGTTTGGAATATAGGCCTGCTCTTGATGCTCTTGTTCTTCAAATTGCAGCTTTTTCGCGCTTACATAGTACAAGAGTTGAAGCGTCTATTGATGATTTAAAAAGTGAAGTTGAAGCAGCTTTTAATGAGTTTGGAGGTTGATTTAGAATGAATGAAAGTATTGATATTGAGAGTGTTCAAGCAAGAGTTTCGAAGTTAAATGAATGCTTTGATAAGATGAGTCAAGTGTTAGATGAAATAAATGATTTTATTAATGACCATATGAATGTTGGTCCAGAAAATTCAGCAGTTTTTGGAGAGGCAGGTAGCAAAATTTTAGCAAATTGGAATGAAAATGCTTCAACTTTTGGGGATTTTAGGGCTAATTTTGATAGTTGGACTAAATTAATCTCAATAGTACAAGCGAATACTGATAATTTTACTAGAGAGGCTATGGCAACATATCTTAAAGGAAATGTTTCGACTGGTGCTACCTTGGATGGCGTTCAGGAAAGTCGCGAAAAAATATTTATGGATACGGCAACTTATACTGGTACTCGACGTGGTGGCAGTGGTGATGATGCTTATGCTGAAAAAATATATACATATTATGACGAAAATGGAAATAAAGTATCGATTTATAAAGACGAGAATGAAAAAGTAACTGAGAAACATACCATTGGAGATAATGGTAAAACCACAGAACGTATTTTTTATGATAAAGATGGAAATATGTCAATTATAAATTATGATTCGGAAGGTAAACAAACTGGAGTTGAATTTTATGATAAGAATGGTGTTAAATTAAAAGACGGAAATCCTGGTACTTTTAATGAAGATGGTACACTTATAAGAAATTCAGAAAATGAAGCTGTTTATGATGATGATTATTTTATCCAACGTGGTGATGCTTGTGTCGTTCATGATCAGAATGTTAAATTTTTTGGAAGAGATGGCTCATATAACTATTATATGGATGAAAATGGTATGATATATGTTGATGAAGGTGGGCAATTAGTATCATTAGAAACTACTGAGGATACCTTTAACATAGGATATTTAAAAGATGGATCTTCATGGTATGGCGCTGTTTCTAGCAATGCTACCAATGCTAGTGATATGGGAATGCCTCCTTCTTCTACTATTGAACCAACCAATGCTGCGTATGATAAGTATGGAATGAGTGAATTTGTTAATTATGGAAATCCAACAGCTGATAATGTAACTACTCCAAGTAATAATTCAACTTTTAAAGAAGCTGTTGAAAATCATGCTTCAGTTATTAAAGTAAATAACGATATTGAAAGTCCAGGTTGGGATATATTTACACCTGATATAAAAACAGATAGTACTGGTTCGGTAACTCTTGTTTTTGATGAAAGAGCTGGTCAATATTATACACTTAATCCTGATGGTACTTATAACAGAGATATGTATGGATATTCACCTGAGGATTTAGCGGAATGGGATATTGAAAAACATTCATAAAATTTAATAATAGGATGTGATAAAAATGGGAAATAATTACGTTGGGGTTATTGTAAGTAAGCTTAATACCTTGAGCAATTCAATAAATACTTTAGAAAAATTAAGTAATGAAGAAATAATGTTTGAAGAATCAAATAGCTGGTCTAAAGTTCAAACTACTTTGTCAAATTTAAGAACCGATATTAGTGATACTATAGATAAAATAGAAACTTTAGGCGAAGAATTGCAAGAGATTGAAAACTCTTTTAAATAGGATGAGAGGAGTATTTATGTGACGAAAATTAAATATAATAAAGATGGTTCTACTTTAGCTGATAGCCAAAATTCTAGAGTTTCGGATAATATTTCGTTAGTTAATACTGCAATTGGAAGTTTTGAAAGTACTATTTCCTCTAAGATAAGTGAGTTTGAAAAATTTAGTGATATTGTAGCGTGTGAAAATGATGATGGTACTACAACTTATAGCTCATCTTTTGGAGGGAGGTCTAGTACTGACTCATGGTTCGTGCAAGTGGGATTGAATCTTGCAAAAGAAGTAAAAATTGCAGCTTTTAAAGCGAAAGCAGGAACTATAACTGAAGCGGTTAATAATTTAACTACTAAAATTAAAGAGAAAAGTGGTAAATATAAAGATTTATTGACTAAATTAGCTACTTCTGTTAGTAATTTTGAAAATGGAAATTATTCATTAAGTGAAGTTTTAGAAGAATTACAAATTTCTGATATAACTGGTGTTTCTTTTGAAATCGCTAATAAAGATGGAGCAGAAGTAGTAACTATATATTATACTTATACAGATGAAAACGGCAACGAAATAACAGTGAAATTGTCCGAAGCAGTTAACTCTTTTTATACTTATGTTGGCTCAGCTACTAGTGGTTTAATTGCTAATGAAATTTGGCTTAATGAGCAGGGAGATTTATCACCTGAAGAAAGAGAAGAATATCGTGTTAGAGCATTACGCCAGACCGGTGCTCAAATTGATGCAATTACAGATAGTGGTTTAATGCAGATTGCTTCTACTGCATCTATTAGTGGATTCTATGCTTCTTTTGCTAAAGATCACGATTTAGATGAAGATATGGAAGTAGCTTATAAATCTATGATAAAAAGTTGTGGTTTATCTTCAGATGCAATTGCAGAAATAATGGGTGAAGATACAAACTCTGTTATGGCGGCTGGAGGAGCGTTATTGGCTGCTGGCTTTGCAGAAAAACTAGGATTTAAAGAAAAATTAACGGAGAAAGATAAAAAAGAAAATAAACAAGCTGTTAAAACTGCTAAAGATAAGAAGACTAAAATTGAGTCTTATGTTGAAGAAAGAGAAAGCCTAGATGAAATTATTGAAGAATTAAAGGAACAGGATGCTATAAATGAAAAGAAAGCTGAGGAACAACCAATTAAAACTGCTGATTGGCCACCTGCAACGGATCTAAATAATCCTAATGTAACTGAAACAGGAACAGATATTAGTGATTTGCTTTCTGAGCTTTTAGAACAAAAAGAAAATTCAGAGAATAATGATTCTATTTTTGATATTGGCGATCCTACTGATTCTGAGGTTACGGACTTTGAAGCTGATCGAATTTCTGATTTGATTGATAAAATAAAAGATTCTGAATTCCCTTCAAGGATTGATAAGGGAACTAGAGCTCCTGCAGAAATTGATAGTGAAGCTAGAGATACTTATTTTGAGAAGATAGGTGATGACTTATATGAACACAGAGAGCAACAGATAAATGAGTATCGAGAAATGAGTGACTCAGAAAAAGTTGAAGCTCTAGAAGAATTAGGATATTCGAAATCAGATGCTGCCAAATTAGTTGCTGCGCCAGCGGCTGGACAAACAGCTTATGTATATGGTAAATTTACGCAATCTTTATCTAACGCATCTAATAATATAGCTGCAGCTGAAGGGTTTAATAATTTTGTTTCAGCATATGACAATAAAACAAATTTGGCTAATATAATGAATAAAACAGCAAATGTTGATTTAACACCAACTTCAGAAAATGTCCAAAATGCTAGACAACAATTATCGACTGCAAAAGGAAAATATGATGAAAGTGTTAATAAAGCTAATAAAGCAGTTGATAAAGCCGCTGATGCTAAAAATAAATACAATAAAGTTCTTAAGGATATTCAAGATAAGAACGGAGAAGATCCTAAGAATTGGACTGATGAACAAGTTGATGAATATAATGAAGCTGCAACAATGTATAATGATGCAGTAGAAGAAGCACAAAGAGCTGCTGAGGAAGTAGAAAGTGCTAAGCAGTCATATAATCAAGAGAAAGAACAATATCAAGCTGTTTATGATAAGTGGCGTGATGAAGCAGAAGAAGATGTTGGTATGACTGGAGTAGAAGTTAATAATAGTTCATCTAAACCAGATGATTCAAATATTCATTATAATGATACTAGTAGTTCAAGTGGTGGAGGTCAAGCAGAAAACATAGATGATAGTTCTATATCATTAGATAGTAATTCTAGTACTAATACAGGTGGTGGACAAGTAAATGGTGCTTCACAAAGTAAACCTGGAGGTAATAGTGGTGTAACTGTTGATGATTCTGGATTATCAATAGGTAATCCAGTTCCAGATAATGGGCCTACTAATAATATTGAAACTGGTACATCTACAGGAACAGAAAGTGTTAGCGATTCTTCTATTAATATTGGTGGTTCTGATAATGTAAATGATAATATAATGGATGAATATCCAGTAATGGAAGACGGTAAACCTGTAATGACTGAAGAAGTAAAACCAAATACTGATGGTATAACAGAGATTTAAAGGAATATAGGAGGATAGTATGAGAGAAAAATATTTGCCAATCGGGACTGTAGTTTTATTAAAGGGTGGTAGAAAAAGAGCTATGATTACAGGATTCTGTTCTGTAGCTCAAGAAAATCAAGAAAAGATTTATGATTATAGTGGATGTGTATATCCAGAAGGGTATTTAAGTTCTAATCAAGTATGTTTATTTGATCATAATCAAATAGAAAAAATATTCTTTCTTGGTTTTGAGGATGAAGAAGAAGTTGCTTTTAAAGATAAATTAAATAAAATAGTAGCTTCTGTTGAAAATGGTACTGCTGAAGAAAATATGGAAACTAGTAGTGCTACAGCAACACCAATTACACCTTTTGCTGGAAATTAGGAAAAAGATGATTAATTTCATCTTTTTTTATTATAGAAGATTTTATCATTGATTAATTGTTATAATTTTTATATAATTATTAATATAAGGGTATGATAAAGATAGGGGTGTTTGGTTATAAAACAAGCATATTTCTTTGACTTATATTCTTATAATTAAAATTTATGGAGGTGAAATAATGGCAAGCGGATTAGTAATTGACACAGATTTAGTTAATTCTTCAGGAAGTGGAATTAATACTAGTGGAACAAATTTCCAAGAACAAGTAGCAAGTTTTAAGTCTCATAGAGATGCAATATTATCAATATGGACTGGTGTTGATGCTGATGAATTTGGAACAATAGCTAATGAAGTTGCAGAATTACTAGATAAGGCTTCTGTTACTGTACAAGAAGTTGGTACTCATTTAGTTGATACTGCTGTTGCTATGGATCAAACTGTCGAAGAAAATAGAGGCAGAATGTCTGGAATTTAATATTTTATAAGAAAGGAAAGTGAATTAAATGGCTGTTAATAAGTTAGATTATGCTCAATATAGTTCTGAACATCAAGCTATTAATACTTGCATTCAAAATATTGAAGCAGAATTAAATACTGCTAATGCAAAATTAAATGAAGCTACTGTTGATGCTTCAGGTCAATGGGCTTCTACAGATATTGATGATTGGAATCAAATTTATAGAGATATAAATGCAAAATTTTCAAGACTTCAAGAATTAATGAAAGCTTCTGGCGTTTCAGCTGAAAGTACTCAATCAACTGAAAATGCTTATAGTGGTTTTTCAGGAGTTGCTAGATAATAATTATGTACTACTTAAGTAGTACATTGTAAGTTACTAACTAATTAGTAATTTACAATGTATTATTTGACAAGAAAGATGGTGTTGATATGGCAGGAAGTTGGGATTTTACTGCTGATAGTGAGATACAAACTGAGTTATCTAATAGTTTGAATGAAGCAGCAGATAAATTTGATGGTCGTGTATCTGATATGTATACAGAGATAGATTCTTTAGGTTCAAATAATTATTGGGTTGGCGAAGATTATAATGAATTTAATACTGGTACTCATGGCTATGAAAATGCTTTAAAAGATTTATCAGAAGGTATTAGAATGTATGGCAAACATTTTAGTGAAATGGCAACTGGTACTGATTCACTTGCTACTGAATTAATTTCGATAGTTCAAAATTTGACTGGTTCTGGTAATGCAGGTGGAACTAGCGGAGGAACAACTGGAGGAACAAGTGGTGGAGGTTCTGGAACTTCAACTGGTGGTAATTCAAATACTACAGCAGGTAATAGTGGAAGTACAGGTGCTGGTAGTAGTTCGGGTAATGACGATGGTTCTAATAGTGGAGATTCTTCTTTAGATAATGGAAGTGTTTCAGCTGGTACTGGTGGTGCTGGAGGAGGTGCTGCTGGTTCTACAGGAACTGGCGATACAACTGGTAATAACGGCACTGTTGCTATTGAAGATCCAGCTAGTGCAGATGCAACGCAAGAAGGCAATCAAGAGCAAACTAGGTCAGAAGAAGTTGGTAGCCGCTATGTTAATGATTGGAATGAATATACTGCTAGTTTAGGAAAGAATTTTTCAAATGTTGATGGTGTTATTAGTGCAACGGGTGCAGTGTTAGGAAGTGCTGCTGATACAGTTGAATTTGCCGGAGATTCAGTGTTTAATACCTTACATGCTGTCGATACAGGCTTAGAATATGGAATTAATTGGGCACTTGATGGTGGAACAGCTCGAGATTATAATTTTATTGACGATATGGCTGAAAACTGGGATTATTCTACTTGTGATAATGCTGGTGAATATATTGGCACTACATTAGCTGGTGTTGGAAGGTCAGCAGTTGATTTAGTTCAAGGAGGATGTAATCTTGTTACTAATGCAGTTGATGGCTTAGCTGATGGCGCTAAAGCAGTTTGGGATTTTATATTTTAATTGTGGGTGATTTATAATGGATAAAACAGAAATGATTGCTAAGGAAAGAGAAGTAATTTTACAGACTCTTGCTGAAGTTTATTTGAAAAAAAACGGAAAACCTGAATCGTCTGAATTTTTTCCAAATAGTACAGATGTTTATGGAACTATAAATGGAGAACAAGCTTTATTATTACATTTTTATTTAAATGATGAATATGAAAAGATGGGATTAAAGTTATCTGATTGTATAAAAAAATCAGGGGAAGAAGTAGTTCCTGGTAAATTATCACAATATGAAATAAATGAATTAGTACGTAGAGCTGATGATATTATTATTTTTCTTGATACGATAATGGATAGAAAAAAAAGAATGTATAATAAATAATTTGCTATAAGGAGGATATCATATGGCAGAGAGAAAATTTGATTATAATAACGTTAGTACTGTCTATCAAAATATGAAGAAAATAACGGGAGATGCTGGTGATGGGGAGTCTATTGCTGGTATACTTCATAAAATAGATGAGGAAGTTCATAATAAAGTAGATGTTAGTGAAGAAGCAATATTCGGTGATTTAGGTAAACAAATGTTACTTGACTGGGATAATACATCAGCGAATTTTGATAACTTTGTTACTAATTTTAGTAATTGGTCAACTTTAATAGCTCAAAGTGCTGGAAATTATGCTCAATTTGAGCAGGATATTGCTGGTTTTAGACAAGAAAATCCTTTGGGTGTTACTAGTGGTGGTATTACAGATGCATACACTAATACAGGATTTTATCGACAATATACTAATGATAATATAGACGCATATAATAATTCTTTGAGTTCTTTGAAAGCTCTTAATAACGTTGATTTGTCTAATATTGAATATGCAGTAACTGATTCTCAAGC
>CALVJQ010000047.1 GCA_944332265.1 uncultured Bacilli bacterium | reverse complement strand
AGATATCTTTTAGTTGTATCAGTTGTTAAAATACTTAAACGATTAACTATTTCATAAGATGAATAATTAATTGGATGACTAAATTGTTTAGCTGTTAAATCTATTATTTTATCTTTATTTAAATTAAAATAGTGACTAATACCATCAACATATATTTTACAAATTGGATAATTAAAATAGTCATTTATAATTAAAGATGTTATAGCGCACATACCAAAATATTTATTAGTTTCATTCCAATTATCTTGTACTTTAGGATAACATAAATCTTTACTATAACTATGATATAGAGCATTAGATAATTCTTCAATATTCATATAATCCTCTACTTAGTTAGAATGTCTTTTAGACCATCTTCCATATTAATCTTGGTTGGAATAATATATTTAGCATCTATTTGATGAGATATATAATTAGTAATTACTTTCATAGCACGAGAGCCGTCAAACCATAGTGGGTTATCGCTATTATTTTTAATACGTTCTAGAGATGTAATAAGAGCATCTTTATCATATTCATCACTCATTTTTATAGGAATCATATATTTTTGATTATCTTTTTTATATAAAGTATTTGGTAATAATTTATAATGAGCATTATTATACCAGTATAGATGATCTCCTCCAGCTAATATTAAAATATCAGCTTTTAGATTAATATCATTAATTAAGGTAGATATATATTCATATACTTCATTAAATGTACATGTTGGGATATCTTCTTTTAAACTTGGAAATTTTTCGGTTATATCAACAACACCAAATTCATAGTATTTTTGGGAAATAATTTCTCCTTCTTTAACAAAGATTAATTCTATTGAACCTCCACCACCGATGAAGATACAAATATTTTTAGAATAAGGTAAGTTATTATAACAACCTAATGCTGTATACTTAGCTTCATTCTCTTGAGATACGACTTCTATTTTAAGATTAAATCTTTCTTCTAGTTCATTATTAATTTTAGCTAGTTCTTTAGATTTTAGATTACGAAATATACTGCAACCAAAAAGATATATATTATCTGTATAAGTTTTTATTAGTTTAATTAGTAAATATAATTTTTCTAAGTCTTTTTTGTCTATTTCTTTATTTATTTTATAATTTTTTTTAAATTCAATTGTTGTATTATTTTCCATGATTAATTTTTTATTTTTATATATATGTGTTTTAGTATTATTACTACCAATTTCAACTATAGCAATTGTTTTATTCATATTAACCTCCTCGTATAAGTTAATTATAATATAAAAAAAACTAAAATAACTATAATTATTTTAGTTTTTACTATTTAAGAAAGCCTTTTTCAGTCATATCATCATGAATTTCTTTGCAGATTGCACTATAATTTACTTCTTGTTTTAAGATTTCAATTTCCTGTTTTAATAGATTTTGGTAAAATGGCTGTGTTGGAACTAAGTTTCTTTCGATATTAGGTAGAATTAAAGGTAAGGCATATTTATCTCTTGTAATATCAGAATCTCGTTGAAAATCATTATATAAATATTCTAAGGTTGTTTTTTTATCATTAATTTTAGTGATTATTGGATTTTGCATTTTATAATATAAGTTTTTTTCAAATATTAAACCAAGAGAAGTATCATATACCCAAACTGTTCCATCTTTTAGTATTCTTTCAGCAAAGCAATGATTAGCATAGTGTGAACTACTCTTTCCTGCACGGTATTCATCGATGTATTGAGGATTTAAACGTAAGCTATTAATATCGGCATCTACTACTTTAAAATCATCATCTGCAAAACCTAGAACAACTAATGGTCCTCGATCATAGCAATAGCCATTAGTTAATTTTCCGTGTAATAATAATATAGAGGCAGGAATTCCCCCATAATAAATATGTCTTAAGTTTTCAATTAATGATTGATCATAAGGTCTTATTAAACCTTTAGTTACACCATAATAAAATAGTATATTATACCTTTGTTTATGTAGTTGCCATTTTATTTTTTCTAATTTAGTAGCCATAATTATTCTTCCTCTTTGAAATTGAGTTATATATTAACATAGGGATTTATTTTATACAATATTTTTTAGAAATAATATTTGGTTTTATTACTATAATTGTAGTTTTAATTATCTATAAAGATGTATTGATTATTAAACGTTCTCTAGAGGATAAAAACAAATTATCAGTGCTATCTAAATGTATCACTTTTATTATTAATTTAAAGCAATATACTTAAAAAGATTAATTTATTTGGAACTTTTTGTTTAATAATTAATCCCATAAAAAAAAGAACTATTTATAGTTCGAGTAATTTCTAAATTGGTGCCCTAAAGGAAGAAGTAGAATAACTTCTAAAATTTTTTTCTATGTGGATTATTTTTAGTTAATGATAATATTCTGTTCATAACATCTTCTGAAGTATAATTATCATATTTTGGCGCTCTATTAATTTCTGGAATATCAAATAAATCCCAGTATTTTAATTTAATATGATATGTAGCTACGCCTTCCGGTGTATTTATACCCGCAATAAAATCGCCTTCATACATCGGATCGTTTTCCTCATCAAAATGTTTTTTTGCTTTCCACGATAATTCAGGAAAAATATTACAAATTACACAAAACAAAATGAATCTTTCCTTATATATTTCTCTAAATGTATGGTGACCATCACTGATATCTTTTGATGATATGATACCCATTTCACTATATTTTTTTATTAACTCATTTATTTCTAAAACCTTGTCCATATAAAACTCCCTATACTATTACAAATAATATAAAATTGATTTTGTCAATTTGCAAGTGTGTTTTCTAAATTGCATAAATAATTTATCAGAATCTTTTGCAATTTAAAACTCCAACTACAAAAGTTAGAGTTTGGTATCAATCTGGTGCCGTAACAGTGAATTGAACACTGATTTAATCCTTACCATGGATTTGTAATACC
>CALVJQ010000046.1 GCA_944332265.1 uncultured Bacilli bacterium | reverse complement strand
AAATTTTACTCCACTTATTATTGACTAAAAATAATGAACTTATGTCTATATAGTCAAATTTATAACAAAAGGAACTTATTATCAGTTCAAAAACATTATTTTTCTAATATATCAATATATTTTAAAAGTAATTCATCTATAACTTCAGTATTTTTATTTTCATTTATTAATTTCGTTCTCATAACATTTAAGGCGTTTATAATTATTTTTAATTCATAGTCGTCCATCTTTATTTTTCTCTTTTTCATAACGACACCTCCATTAACTATTAAATAATATTATTGTTTAAATTATATAGTTGAATTAGTCAACCAATACCACTAGACCTTGTATGTGGAAACATATACTACTAAAACAACCTACCATATTTTTGAAGTGTTTTTTTATAAATTTTTGCTATTTTTGACTATTTTTTTGACTTTTTTTAGCACCCTATGTATAGTTGATTTTCCCTTATTTTATAAGGGTTTAACGCAGTTTTAACAAGCACACACATTCAACGTGATGAGTGAATGGAAACATATCTAGACCTTTGATGTTAGTTATATTGTATTTAGTACTTAGTTCTTTTAAGTCACGGGCGAGAGTCATAGGATCACATGAAACATAGATTATCTTATTAGCATTGAATGTAAGTAGTGTTTCTTTAGTAGATTTATCTAAACCCGCACGTGGAGGATCGACTATAATAGTATCAATTTGATCTTTTATTTTAGGTAAACATACTGATACATCACCTAACATATAATAGATGTTATCTCTTTTATTTATCTTAGAATTAGTAATAGCATTTAAAACTGCGTTCTTAACTATTTCAATTCCATAAGCTTTTTTGGCATTCTTTGAAGCGTTAATACCTAGTGTACCTACTCCACAATATAAATCTAGTATTGTTTCATTAGGAGTTATTTCTTTGATAATTAGATTAAACAATTTAGAGCAAATATCCCTATTTATTTGAAAGAAAGAATCATATGATATAGTAAATAGTTGATGATTAATTATTTCGATAAAACTAGTTTCTCCTTCAAGAGTTTTATCATTTATGATAATACCTACTATTTTATGATTTTCTTTTAAATAAGGAATATTAGGTTTTATTTTATCTTTAGTTTTAATCCATATTAATAACTCATTATTATAATTAGATCTAATTGTTATTTCACCATTTTTAATACCTAAATATGGTATATCTTTAATAAATGAATTAATAGCTGGTTCTGCTAGAAGACATTTTTTTATTTCTATTAATTCATGAGATGATTCTTTATAATAGCCTGTTTTAGTATTAATTATTTTTAAAGTTATTTTATTACGATATTCTAAATTATGATTACTAGGAATAATATTAATGTCGAATTTTATATTAGCATATTTATAAAGAATACTTTCTAGTTTTTCTTTCTTATATATAAGAGTATCTTCGTATTTACTATGAAGAAGACTACAACCACCACAATTATTAAAATAAGGACATGGGCTTTTTATTCTTTTAGAACTTGTTTTTAGATATTTAACTACTTCAGCTTCATTATATTTTTTAGTTTCTTTTATAATATTTATAGATACTATTTCATCTGGTAATGTATTTTTTACAAAAGTTATTTTATTATTTAAGTAACATATTCCTCGACCTTGATTATCTAGTTTTTCAATAGTTACTTCGTACATAATAACACCTCTATATTAATTATACTATAAATTTATATTTCTTTTTGAAATTTATAATATTTTAACAATTTTTGGTAATAATATAAATGGTGAAGATAATGATATATCAAAGATTAAAGAAAGAATTTAATAATTCAAGTGATTTAAAATATAAAGAGATTGATAAGATACATGTTGTTTTTTTAGAAAGTATTTGTAGTAGTGATAAACTAAATGACTATATATTTAAAAGTATTACTTTAAATAAGAATTATTTTTTTTTAAGAGATATTATTAGTGGCCCTATGGTTGTTTATATTACTGATTATCGTTTAATTAAGGATTATTTATTAAATGGGTTCGCTTTAATATATGATGATAAAGATATGTTAGTATGTGAAGTTAAAGGAAATTTATATCGTTCTGTTACAGAACCATTAGCTGAAAAAGCTGTTAATGGACCGAAAGATGCTTTTAATGAAAGTATTTTAATGAATTTAGGTTTAATAAAAAGAAGAATTAGAAGTGAGCATTTAATTAATGAAGATTATACATTAGGAAGAAAAACAAAGAATAAGGTATCTTTATTATATTTAGATGATATTGCTAAAATAAAATATGTAAAAAAAGTTAAGAGAAGTTTAGAAAAAATAGATATTGATGGAATTATAGATATTGAAGTATTAAGTCAAATAATTAATCCTAGTCTAAATCCTTTACCTACTATTTTAAAAACGGAAAGACCTGATACTGTTTGTTCAGCTTTATTAGAAGGAAAGATTGTTTTAATAGCTGATAATTCACCATATGCTTTGATAATGCCTGCATTTTTTGTAGATTTTATTAATCCCCAATCAGATAAGTATGTTAAGTCAGTTAATGTTAACTTCTTAAAATTAATTAGATTTTTATGTTTTGTTATTTCTATTACTTTACCAGCTATGTATATATCAATTGTTAATTATAATCCAGAGACTATTCCTTTAAATTTATTATTATCTTTTCAAGCTGGGAGAAGTGGAGTCCCCTTCCCTTCAGCTTTTGAAGCGATATTTATGATATTACTTTGTACAATACTTAGAGAAAGTGATATAAGATTTCCTTCTAATTATGGAAGTTCTATTTCGATATTAGGAGCCTTAATATTAGGAGAAGCAGCAGTAGCTGCTAATATCGTAAGTCCAATTATGATTATTGTAATAGGAATTACTTTTGTTACTGGGTTAGTTTTTAATAATGGAGATGTTATTGATGGATTAAGGTATTATAGATTATTTTTATTATTAAGTGCAACAGTACTTGGTTTATATGGATTTTTTTTTTTTTTATTTTTTATAATAGTAAATATTATTAGTATTAATAAATTATATGTACCATATATGTT
>CALVJQ010000045.1 GCA_944332265.1 uncultured Bacilli bacterium | reverse complement strand
ACATATCATAACAAATATGATATGTTTTTTTATTTTAATAACTCATTAATTATTATAAATTCTTCTTGATGATTAACTACTTCCTTCTTCTCTATCAACTTATTAAATTCTTCTTTTGTAAACCACCTAACATCACTAACTTCTTCCTCTTGCATTTTTATATTAGACAAATCTCCACTATAATAAGTTAAATAAAGATCAACAAATTCACAACTATGAATATTATTATAATAAAATTCTTCTTTTATTCGCTTAATCTTTTTAACCTTTAAATCACCAACAATTAAACCTAATTCTTCCTCTGTTTCTCTATTTAAACTTTCTAAAGATGATTCTCTACTTTTAATATGTCCCCCAACACTAACATCCCACATATCGGGAAACAACTTTTTTAATGAACATCTCTTCTGTAATAAAATACATCTTCTATCTTCACTTATAATCAATAAGTGAATAGCTCCATGCCATATTCCATCACGATGAGCAATATCCTTATCAATTACTTTACCTATCTTTTTTCCATTATTATCTAATACATCAATTAATTCCATTTTTAATCTCTCTCTTTATAAGAACATAAAACTGAAGGTCTATGTCCACCTGTTTTAACCATTTTACCAGTCTCAATCACTTTAGAAGCTATAACTCTTCTAAAAGCTGAATTAACTAACTCTTTTCCTAATATTAAACTATAAACTTGTTTTAACTGACCGATTGTAAATTCTTTCGGCATCAAATCAAAAACTATATCAGTATTCCAAACTTTATCTCTTAATATCATAATTCCCCTTATAATAATTTCCTCATGATCAAACGCCAAATCACTATGTTCTACAACTCTATAATCATAATCATTACCTTTTTTAGAAATACATTCTCTTTTTACTACATAATTTATTTTTTCAATACCATTAGTCAATTTTATATTAATATTATCCTCATTTTCCTGTAATTCAATATCAAACCAACAAGCATCCATAGATATTTCTTGCTTTAATAAAGTTCTATCAATTAAAGCCATATATGATGATGAAATAGTTCTTCCTCGTGGATCTCTTTTAATTGAATCATATATTCCAACCTGTTGCATATAAACATCTTTAAGACCAGTTTCCTTAGTTAATATTCTTTGACTAGCATCTAAAGCAATTTCATTTTCTAAAACATATCCCCCAGGCAAACTCCATTGCCCTTTAAATGGTTCTTTATTTCTTCTAACCAATAATATACTTAAATATTTAGAAGGAAGAGAACGAAGATTATCATTCTCTCTACTATCAATTCCAAATATCAATAAATCTGTTGTATATTCTACTTTACTCATTATCTAGTTAAACTCCTTCCTTTATCTAATGCTTCTCTTCGTATTAATGAAGGTATTTTATTATCATCAATATCTGTTTCAACATGGCATTCCGGACATCTAATTGTATAATATATTTCATGACCTCCACCATAATCATAAGAATGCGTTAAATAAATATCTCCACGCTCTACTAACAACTTAGCTCCACATCCACAACCACCATTTCCTTTTCCACTACAAATAACTTCTATTCCCCATCCAGGACCTTTTTCCAACACTTTCATTATAACACCTCTCACATAGTTACATTTTAATACAAAGTACTTAAAAAGTCAATAACTTTGTTACATTTTATTACAAAGTTAATTTTATGTTTTATTTTCTTCGATAATATTATATAATTTTCATAGAAAGGTTGTGTTTTATGAGTAAATATTGTCAAAATTGTGGGAAGGAAAATGAAGATTCTGCTTTATTCTGCGGAAGTTGTGGAACAAGTTTTAACCAAGAACAACAAGCATCTCAACAAGTAAATGTTAATATTAATAACTATAATAGTGCTACACCTATCGTTCCAAATCGTAACATTGCTTTAGCTATAGTATTTTCTATTATAACTTGTGGTATTTATGGACTTTATTGGTTTGTTGTTATGACTGACGAATCAAACAAAGTAAGTGGTGATAATGGTACATCTGGTGGCTTAGCATTACTATTTACCATCTTAACTTGTGGTATTTATGGTATTTATTGGTACTACAAAATGGGTCAAAAAATGTATCAAGCCGGTAAAATGCATAATAAAGACATCTCTGATAATAGCATTCTTTACTTAATTCTTGGTATATTTGGTTTTGGTATAATAAGTTATGCTTTAATTCAAAACGATCTAAATAAATTCTCTCAATAATGAAAAAAAGAATAATAAATGTCGTTCTAATTATAGTTTTATCTATAATTGGACTAATAACTTATTATTATTTAAATCAGAATTATAATTTTAGTATACCTTGTCTATTTCATAAAATAACAGGATACTATTGTCCAGGATGTGGAATAACTAGATGCTTATTTTCCCTATTAGAAGGAAAAATATATCAAGCATTTATGTATAATCAATTAGTATTTATCTTATTACCATTCTTTATAATATACTTTATTTATAATTCATACATTTATATTTTTAATAAAGAAAATAAACTAATAAATAAAATACCAAACTATGTTTATATAATATTACTAATCATCGTAATCTCCTTCGGAATAATAAGAAATCTAGATTTTTTTCCTTATCTAAGGCCATAAAAAAGCTTTCAACTGAAAGCTTTTTTATTATTCAATAATAATTTATTTTATCTATATATTTTAAAATCGAATACCATAATTGATATAATTCACTAGGTAAATAATAATTACCCAAATACTCATTAATAAACTTTTTAAATAATACTCCTTTATCACCTTTAATCAATAAATACTTACCAAATCCCATATTAAAACTATTCCAATTATCATCTATATACACCTTATCTCTTGGATAATTAATATTATTTAAAACTATAAATTTACTATGAAGGAGATTGCAATCAACATTACCATATAAAAAATTCGAATGGTATAAATTATATTTACTATCAACTGCATAAAAGCCATTAGGTTCCCCCCATTACTCCACCTAAGGCAATAGTAATAGCAATAATATTATCATAATCAAAATCCTCTAATCAAAACAATTGAACTCACAATACCACTCCATTAATATTATTATACTATTAAAATCAATTATTTATAAAACAAAAAAATGGAGCCTTTCGGCTCCTTCAGGGGGTCCTGCTCTCTTCAGTTAGAAGAGACCAAATTGTGTTAAACCCTTTAAATATTGGCCTTTTTATATTGGCATAAACCGTCATTTACCGTGGTTTTTTAGTATTTTTGTACCTAAAT
>CALVJQ010000044.1 GCA_944332265.1 uncultured Bacilli bacterium | reverse complement strand
ATGCCTAATATTTTAAGAAACAAACAATCAATTATCCATCGTAATATATTTCACGTCCTAAAATTTATAAATTAACAATCAATCATAATAATAATAAAATACGAACAAATGTTATATATAAAATATCTAAAATAAAAATTTAATTTTCATATAAAATATCTTCTAATTACTTAATTAATCTAAAATATAATATATATAATAAAAAATATCATATATAATAGAATAAAATAAACTAAAAAATTCTTTAAAAACTAATATATTTAAAAAATAATTAACTTCGTATAATATATATTATGTTAACCGTTTAATTGTTTTGAAATTATAAAGTAAGATAAACTACTACTATTCCTAAGATAATTCCCCATATTAAATACTTGTATCTCTTATATAATAAACCTTCTTTTAATATCTTAAATACACTAAGACTAATCATAATTCCAGCTACCAATACTAATATAATATATAGCATCATATTAGATAAGATTGGTCTTAATAAAATTAAAGCTAATATTGCTCCAATAAATTCACCCATACTACTTATCAAAGTATAAAATAATGCTTTTAATTTACTTTTAGTTGCATAATATATTGGTAAACTAATACATATTCCCTCTGGTATATTATGAATCATAATTATTAAACTAAACTTTAAACCTATTTTTATATCAACACTACTTGTTAAAGCACATAAAATTCCTTCTGGAATATTATGTATTAACAAACTTATCATACTAAGAACCCCTATTTTATATAAACTATCATTACTTTTAATTTTTCTTTCTATTAAAACGACAATTATATAACCGAAAAGCAACAAAATTAAAGAAAATATAAATAATCGAAGAGACTCCCCTACTTCACCTAAACCATATCTTAAACCTTCTGGTATTAAATCTAAGACGGATATTAAAAACATAACACTAAAAGATAACCCTAAGGCAAATGATATTAAAAATTCTTTATATTTAGGATTTATAAAAAGCAATAAATTTCCAATTATTGTTGCTATTCCCGCTATAAAACTAATTAATAAAGGATATATATATTCATTCATAATATACTATATTATTAAAAAACAAGTATAGAACTACCAAATTTTACCATTATATATTTTATATTAGTGTAAATAATATAAACAGGAGGTTATAATATGAGCAGAAATCAAGCTAAAAATTCTTGCCATAATAATGCAAGAAATAACGCTAAAGCTAAAGACAACAATAAAATGTCTGGTGCTAAAAGCGAAAATAAATAATCGAAGTCTTAAAGATATAAAAAAGTCAACAAATGTTGACTTTTTTATTTTAATTAGCAATATCTTTTTGACAAGTTAACTCTTCACGATTACGATCTTGATCTAAATAGTAACAAGTACAAACTCCATCACGACAACTTTCACAATCAACTGCAACAGCGCATTTTTCTTGTCTTTCTGTTTCATAATCATCAGGATTCTTAGTATTCGGACTAGCTACAAGTTTTTCTAATCCTTCAATCTTTTTATTACCTTCACTTGATAAATTATTATAAGCACTTGTTACAATAATTGAATACCCTTCTTCACTTTTTAAACTATATAATCCTTGTAACTTATTATTAATAGCTCTAAACTCATCTAATTGTACTTTACAAGAATTTAAATTATATCTATCACACTTAAATTTACCATCTAAATAAGTATACCAATTACCTAAAAAATTAAAACTATAAGACTGAATATCATTTCTTATTGTATCATCATTAGCATAATCATCTAACAATTCAATAATTGGATCTAATTCTGATATATTACCAGATACCATATATGAAGACAAACTCTTCTCCACTGTCTCTTCATATTTAAAAGTCTTCTTATCTATTATATTTTTACCTACAATAACTAAAACAACAAGTAATAATACAAATATTAATTTAATTATACCTTTTTTCATAAATCCTCCTTAACAATCTTATTACGTGGATGATATTGATAATCATCTTTCAATTTTTCATTAACTAAATGCGCATATATCTGAGTCGTTGAAATATCTTCATGGCCTAATAATTCTTGAATAATTCTTAAATCAGCACCATGTTTTAACAAATGTGTCGCAAATGAATGTCTAAGTACATGTGGTGAAACATTCTTATTAATTCCTGCTCTTTGACATTCTTTTTTTATTATTTTAAAAAAACCTTGTCGTGAAATATTTGTTAAACTATTAGAAATAAATAAATAATCAGAAACTTTATTTTTTAAAATAATATTACGATACTCTGTTACATACTTAATCAAATACTTTAAAGCTAAATCAGTAACCGGAACAATTCTTTCCTTTTTTCCTTTTCCAAAAACTCTTACAAAACAATTATGCACATCTAAATCAGTTAATTTTAAATTACATAATTCTGATATTCTTAAACCCGTAGCATAAAGTAATTCTAACATCGCTTTATTACGATAATCATAAGGAGTAAGAAGTTTTACATCCAATAAACGATTAACTTCTTCTTCCGTCAAATAAACAGGTAATTTCTTAGAAACCTTTGGACTAACAATATTTCCACATGGATTATCTTTTATAATATTTTCATCTAATAAAAAATCATAAAAAGAATTAATTACCGTAATATAATGTGCTATAGTTCTTGCATCTTCCTTATCTACACTTTGAATATACTTTAAGATATCATCATATTTTAAATCCAATATATTACTATTAAAATAATTATTAAATTTTTTTAAATCATTAAGATAGCTTTTTAAAGTATTTAAAGATAACTTTCTTTCATACTCCAAATAATCCATATATTTAATGATATTAGGATTAATATTTTCTTGAAGTACCATATTCACCACCCTACTATAAAATTATATAAAAAAATAACTAAAAAGTAAATGAAAAAGAATAATCATTTTGATTATTCTTAACTTTGTCCAGCAACTACAATATCATTATTAATTTCATAAGTATTAAGTTTGTTTTCTTTTACTTGACCATTAATAATTTCAAGCTTATATTCAGAAAATGAAACATCATCATCATCTTTATTTAAATAATATAAAAAATTATCATGGACATCAATTAAACGATTACTTGGATAGATAAAATACTCTTTAACGTTTTGATAATTACCTATATCTGGCATCTCCATATCAACTTGCGTATAATAACGATCTTCAATATTCTCTTTAGAAGCAAACACTCCAATAACATCAGTATTTTCATCTTTTCCTTTTAAAGCTTTTAAAACATTCCCCTTATTATCTACTATATAAGCATATTTCCCAAAACAACTATTATTACCAATAAGAGTATTTTTTAAAGCACAATTATCATAAGATAATTGAACAATTTGATATACATAACCATTACTCTTATCTTTTAGTTCACCAAGAGACTCATAAACATCATCTAATTTTATACTAGGTTTTTCATCTTTATCACTAGCACTTATTAAAAAAGCATCAGAAAGTCTTTGTCCATCTATAAAGACTTCTCCTCGTAAAACATACATATAATTATCTTTACCTTCAAAATCTGTAACCATTTCTTTATCATAATAAGCATATAAAATTATTTCTTTCTTTAAATCTCCAAAATAAATATCATCTTTATCTTCACTCAAAAAAGTATACTTACTATTCTTTATAGGCTCCTTAGCCACCTCTTTATTTTCTCCCTTCTTTTCCTCCTTAATATCTGTTTTATCATCATTTCTTATTTGGTTATATTTAAATCCAGCCAAAAAAGATAATACCAATAAAATAACAAATACTAAAAATAATAAAATCTTCCAAATTATATTTTTTCTTCTTATAACATCTTCATTCATGTAATCTCCTCTTATTATATATAAAATAACACAAAATATAATAAATAT
>CALVJQ010000043.1 GCA_944332265.1 uncultured Bacilli bacterium | reverse complement strand
TGGAAAATGAATATTTTTAGCAGCTTCTAATTTATTAATAAATTTATATTTACTACTTATTTCTTCTGGAATATAATCTTCTAAATCTATCTTCATTTCTAAACATTCAGCAATTAATTTGGATAAACTTTTAGAAGTTATCCCTTTAACCAAATGATAAACAGGTTCAATTCTTATACCACTAATAAGTTCAAATCTTATATCACTAGCAGTAAAAGAATTCTTTTCTTTATCATATCTTCCTATTAAATTAATCATTCTCCCTAACTTTAAATGTTGTTTGTAAAAAGCTCTATTGAAAATAACAACATTTACTAAATAATCACCTGTCTTAATTCTAAATGTCATTCGATTAAAATTTTTATTTATATAACTAACTCTTGGTTCAGTATCTACAATTCCTTTTATCGTTACTACTTCTCCATTTAAAGCTTCCATTAATGAAACTACTTTAATTACATTATAGCGATATGGATAATACAAAATTAAATCTTCGATTGTTGACACTTTTATTTTAGCTAATAATTCCAAAGATTTACTACCTACTCCTCTAATTTTATCTATATCCATAATAACCACCATCTTTAGTATATCATACATTTGTTTTTATCAAAACAAATAATCTACCATCTATAATCCACCTATGTGATAAATTTTTTTTATAATAAATTATAACTTATAAAACACACTTTATAACACCTAAAAAAAGTTTAAATTTTTTTAAAATTTTTGTATAAAAAGATTGACAAAATAGGCTTTAACACTTAATATATGAAGTACCAATTCACTTTACGGCGAATTGGTGCTAGTATCACACTAGCCAACCCCTTTTTATTCTTTTTGGAGTTGTTCTCAGGGGGACAACTCCTATTTTTTTTGCTTTAAATTTATGCTAATATATATAAAAGGTGATTTTATGGATACTAAACCAATTAAAAAATTTTTTACTAATATTATTCTTTTTTTAAGAAATATATTTCTTATAATAATTGGACTTATCAAAAAAATATTTTCAAGTAATAAAAAAGAAAGCAAAAAAAATAATATCTTAAAAGAAGAAAATACTAGCAAAAATAAAATAAATAATAATGATAATAAACATGAAACATTTCCTGATACTAATAACATAAAAAGTAATCCTCATGATGAATCTGATAACGAAGAAGATAACATTATCCTTACATTACCTAAAAAGAAAGCAGACCTTTTAAAAAATATTAACCAAGAAATCAATTATATGGTGTATACCAAAGAAGAAATAGAAGAATTAATCGATAAAGAACTTGAAAAGACATATGAAAAATATAACTTAAAAATTAAAGATGCCAATAAAGAAATTAAAAGTAAAATTAAAGAAATTAAAGAAATAATTGTTCCACATATTAATTATCAAATTACAAAAGAAAAACCTAAAAAAGAAGAATTAATTACAATCATTAGAAAAGAAGTTAAAGAAATAGTTAAAGAAAAACCTCTTTTTAAAGAAATAGAAACTGAAAAAGAAAAAGAGCCTTACTTTGTTGCTCATCTAAAAAAAGCCGAAATCCTACCACCACCCTTAGAAATACCTAAAATCAAAATAAATAATAGTATAAAAACTACTACTTCTCAAATAACAAAAAAACATCTTAGTGAACCATCAACTATTATGGTTCAAAATGTTCCTGAAATTAAAAAGACTCCTATGTCTAACGAAATTAAAAATACTGCTATTGCAGCATCTGTTGCAGTAGCTGCTAGCGCTCTAGAAATAATTAAACCTACAAAAAAAGATGTAAAAGAAATAGTTAAAGAAGAAATAAAAGAAAAAACCAAAGAAGAACAACTAACAACTATAATAACATCAAATAATGATGAAAAAATCATTCCAATTGAACTTCCTGCATTAAAAAAAGTTGAAGAAGAAGTTCAAGAAATTAAAGAAAAAATAGAACAAAAAGAAATAATAGAACAAGAAAAACCTCTTGAAACACTAGAAAAAATTCATAATGATATAGAAGCTAAACTAGAAACAATCGAAATGACAATTCCCGAAGAAAAAGAACCAGAAAAAAAAGAAGAAATAAAAAACCTTATTAAAGATACTGAAATAGAAGCAATTAGTAAAACAACTGATGCCGTAATAAATGACTCCAATAGTGAAATCAAAAAAGAAGAATTTGAAGACAAAGACTATGATCGTTTAGAAAGACAAATTAATCATATGCTAAATGATATAACAAACACATTTTTAAAATATGGTAATCGACTTACTCCTAATCAAAAGAAAAAACTAGAACAAGAAGAACATAAATTACGACATACTAAAGAAATAATAAATGCTAGTAAAGCTAAAGATATTCAACATGAAAAAAACATTCTAGAAGAAGAAATCCATGAAGAAGAAATACTTGGTTTACAAGAAGAATTGAAAAAAATGAACCTTGAATATAAAGAAACAGTATCAGATAACCTTTTAAAAAAAATGGATAAACTAGAAAATATGACCCATGAACAAATTGCTAATGCTGATAAAAGAATTCTAATGAAAAGATTAAATAAAGCTTCTCTATTACTAGAAATAGGTTCAATCTTAGCATTTCCTTTTATTAGAAACAAATATTTTTTCTATTTTACAATTGGTCTTGTTATAGATAATCATTTTAACTTTATAAATTCCTTCTGGCGACGTAAAGTTAATCAGTATGAACCAGCAGACTTATCTGCAATAAAAAAAGGGCAAGACGCTCTAAATGGTGCTTTAGATATAACTTATAAAAACATAGTAGAATTAGATTATATAGAACAACAAGCTATCAATCGTTATCCAGAATTAACATACGATTATGAATTCATAAATCGCGTCACTAATCTTCGTATAAGATTAAATAATCAATATAATAAATTAATGCGTAAAAACAAAATAATGGAAAAATATTATTTAAAAACTAAACATCAACGTAAAATATTAAAAGATGATATGAAAAAAGCAAGTTAATTAATTACTTGCTTTTTTCTTCACTTAATTTACGATAATACTCGTATCTTTTCATTGCTTCTTTTTTATTAAGTTCCAATATTTCTTTCGCCATTTCAGGATTTTTCTTAACTAAACTATTATAACGAACCTCATTATTTAACAACAACTCATATTTACTAAAATCAGGTTCTCTACTATCTAAATATAATTTATCCTCTACTGGATTATATCTCATTAAAGAAGTATATCCACAATCAACAACTAATTTCTGCTCATTTGTAGCATTAATCATTCCACCTTTAATACCTTGTTCAATACAAGGACAATAAGCAATTATAATAGATGGTCCATTATGTTCTTCAGCTTCTTTAAAAGCTTTTATTGTTTGCATAAAATTACTACCTAAAGAAACATTAGCAACATAACAATTAGGATATCCCATAGCTATTTTAAATAAATCCTTCTTAGCTGTTTTCTTACCCATATCAGCAAATTGAGCCACTTGTCCAATTCTAGATGACTTACTTGCTTGACCTCCAGTATTAGAATAAACTTCCGTATCTAAAACTAATATATTAACATTCTCTCCAGAACTTAAAACATGATCAATTCCTCCAAAACCAATATCATAAGCCCAGCCATCTCCACCTAAAGTCCATACACTTCTAGCTGGAATATAAAGAATTAAATCTCTTAGTTCTTTAGGAATATCTAAATTATTTAATTTATTCTTTATATCATTTGTAATATCAAAGTCCTCTTTATTATTTAACCATTCATTAAACAACTCTTTAACTTCTAAAGAAACATTATCAATATTATTAATCATAATCTTTTCTATACGATTTCTCATCATATTATAACTTAATAACATACCATATCCAAACTCAGCATTATCTTCAAATAAAGAATTAGCCCATGGAATAGTGTAAGGTGTACTAGGTACACTACCACCATATATCGAAGAACAACCAGTTGCATTAGCAACAATTAATTTATCTCCAAATAACTGCGTTAATAGCTTTATATAAGGAGTTTCACCACATCCAGCACATGATCCACTAAATTCAAATTTAGGTTTAATAAACTGACTTCCTTTTATTGTAAACTTAGGAAATAAATTATCAGGATTTTCATAGTTTTCAAATAAATATTGTGCTCTATCTTGTTTTTCTTGATTATATTCTCCGAAACTTAAAGCCTTAACTCCATTTTTACCTGGACATGTATTTATACATAATCCACAACTTGTACAATCAGCTTCTGATACAACTATTTCATAATTATATTCTGGTTTACC
>CALVJQ010000042.1 GCA_944332265.1 uncultured Bacilli bacterium | reverse complement strand
AATCATTTTACTAAAGAAGAATTTCAAAATATCTTAAATGATTCAAAAGAAATATTTCTCATTATCAAAAATAAACATATTATAGGGTTTATTCATGCTACTATAAATAATAAAGAAAGTAATAACTTAATATCAAATAAAAACTTATTTATATCATCATTTGGTATAAAAAAAGAATATCAAAATAAAGGTCTAGGAACTAAACTGTTTAAAGAATTAAAAAAAATAGCAATTAATCAAAAATGTGATAATATTATTTTAAATGTATGGTCTTTCAATAATAATGCTATTACATTTTATCTAAAACAAGGATTTAAAGAACAAAGAAAAATAATGGAAATTAAATTATAAATAAAAAGGAGTGTGAGTATGAAAGCTATTGAAGTAAAAAATCTATCTAAGACATTTAAAACTAAAGTAAAAGAAACAGGTTTAAAAGGTAGTTTAAAATCTATAATAAAACCTAAATATAGTGAGAAGAAAGCCGTTAATAACATAAGCTTTTCTGTTGAAAAAGGTGAAATAATAGCTTTTATCGGTCCAAATGGAGCAGGTAAATCAACTACCATTAAAATGCTAACTGGTATTCTTTTTCCTACTAAAGGTGAAATAAGTATTATGGGTATAAATCCCGAACGTAATCGTAAAAAACTAGCTTATAAAATAGGTACTGTTTTTGGTCAAAAAGAACAACTATGGATTCACTTAACACCATACGATAACTTTAAATTCTTTGGAGCTATCTATGATGTTCCAGAACAAATAATAAATAAAAGAATCACTGAATATAAAGAAATATTTGAATTAGATGAATTTATAAATACCCCAGTACGCAGCTTATCACTAGGTCAAAGAATGATATGTGAAATAGTAGCTTCTTTAATTCATGAACCATCTATTCTTTTCCTAGATGAACCAACTATTGGACTTGATCCTGTTATCAAAGAAAAAATTAGAGTATTTATAAAACGTCTTAATAAAGAAAAGAAAACAACTATCTTTCTAACTAGTCATGATGTAGGAGACATAGAAAAACTATGTAAAAGAGTAATTATTGTCAATAATGGTAAAATAGTACTAGATGATTCAATGGAAAATCTAAAATACCATTATTTAAATAAAAAGATAGTCGAAGCTAAAATGAATACTAAAATAAATCTAGCTGATGTTGAAGGAATAAATATCATCAAAGATAAAGATTATAATTTAAAATTAGAAGTTGATTTAACTAAAAAAAATATTAGTGATGCTATAAAACTATTAAATCCCGATAATATAATTGATATTAATATATCTAATATTCCCTTAGAAACAATCATCAGTACAATATATAAAGGAAATAAATCATGAAAAAATATCTATATATAATAAAAACAACATTCAATGATTCAATTCAATATATAAGCAGTTTATTTATACGTTTTATTGGTTTTGCTATTACAATGAGTATACTCCTAAGCTTATGGACTTTTATCTATCAAGATAATACAACTATAAGTGGATATACTCTAAAAGAAATGTTTTGGTACTTACTACTAACTGAAACTATAACTTTTGGAAGTAAAAGTCCAGTAGCCACAAATGAAGTAAAAAATTGCATCAAAAGTGGAAATATAGCTTATCAAATAAATAAACCATATCATTATATTATTTATAGTATAACTAAATACTTTGCAGATACCTTAATAAGATTCATCGCTTTTACTATAATCTCTACTATCTTAGGATTAATTTATGTTGGTCCAATTAATAATATCTCAATTATTTCATTTATATCATGTATCCCAGTCTTTTTATTAGCCGTTCTTATAACTGGAATGATAAAAATTTTAATAAGTTTAACATCATTCTGGGTTGAAGATTCCCAACCATTTCAAATGATTTATAGTAAAATTATTTTGATATTTGGTATCTTCTTTCCTATTGAAATGTTTCCTAAAATAATAGGTAATATATTGAGATATACTCCAATATATAGTGTTAGCTATGGCCCTGCTAAATTAATGCTATCTTATAATTTTTCCTTCTTTTTAAATATCTTAATAACTCAAATAATAACTATTATAATAATTAGCATAATTATTAATATCGTATATAGAAGAGGGGTGAGAAAACTAAATGTTAACGGAGGTTAAAAATAATTTAAAGATAATGTTTCTATCATTAAAATATAATTTAATTAGAGTAATGGAAAATAGGGTTTCTTTTCTAACTTCTGTAAGTATGATGATCTTTAATAATGCATCATTTATAATCCAATGGCTAACAATTTTTACTCTCGTAGAATATATTGGTTCATATACTTTAAATGACATCATGTTATTTTGGGCTATATCAAGTGGATCTTATGGTTTAGCAAACATTCTCTTTAACGGAGCTAACAAAATACCCGAATATATTGAAAACGGTAAATTAGATGCTTACCTAGTAATGCCTAAAAATGTATTATGTCATGTAATAACATCTAGTACTGAACCATCAGCATGGGGAGATCTTATATACGGATATATTGCCCTTATAATATTTAATTTTAGTATTAAAAATATATTTTTATATTCCCTACTAATTATAATAGGAGCATTAATTTATACTAGTTTTGTCATAATATGTAATTCATTTACTTTCTATTTTATTAGATTTAGTGAAACATCTGAAATACTAAAAGATATCTTTATAAATGGTAGTATATATCCTGATGTAATATTTAATCGAGCTATTAAAATAATCTTCTTTACCTTAATTCCATGTGCTTTAGCATCATGGGTTCCAGTCCATTTAATAATTGAATTTAATATTTATCATTTTATCTTATTAATTCTAGCAACTAATATATTAATAATTATAGCTTTTTTCCTTTTCTATCAAGGCTTAAAAAGATATACTTCATCTAATTTAATGGAAGCTAGAAGTTAAATAATGTAAAATCTTCTCAAATGTCTTAGAAATATTTGTAAAAATAATGTCAAAACAGGAGATAATTACTCCTGTTTTTTAATTAAATTGATATAATATTTTTGTGACATAATATGCAAGGGAGGAAACGTTGTGCACAAATATGTATATTTATTTACTGAAGGCAATGCAGATATGCGAAACCTTCTAGGTGGTAAAGGTGCTAATTTAGCAGAAATGACTAATATTGGTCTACCAGTACCACAAGGCTTCACAATAACTACTGAAGCATGTACTCAATATTATGAAGATGGTCGTGAAATAAATGACGATATTCAAAAACAAATAAATGAGTATATAGTAAAAATGGAAGAAATAACTGGAAAAAAATTTGGCGACAAAGAAAATCCATTATTAGTTTCCGTAAGATCTGGTGCAAGAGCATCAATGCCTGGTATGATGGACACAATTTTAAACCTAGGTTTAAACGAAGAAGTAGTTGAAACTCTAGCTGAAAAATCAGGTAATCCAAGATGGGCATGGGATTGCTATAGAAGATTTATTCAAATGTATTCTGATGTTGTAATGGAAGTAGGCAAGAAATACTTTGAAGAATTAATCGACAAAATGAAAGAAGAAAAAGGTGTAAAACAAGACGTTGATTTAGATGCTGATGACTTAAAAGAATTAGCTAATCAATTCAAAGCCGAATATAAAGCTAAAATAGGAAACGACTTCCCAGACGATCCAAAAGAACAATTAATGGGAGCAATTAAAGCTGTATTCCGTTCATGGGATAATCCACGTGCAAATGTCTATCGTCGTGATAATGATATCCCTTATTCTTGGGGAACTGCTGTAAACGTTCAATCAATGGCCTTTGGTAATATGGGAGATGACTGCGGTACTGGAGTTGCCTTTACTCGTGACCCAGCAACTGGTGAAAAAGGTCTATTTGGTGAATTCTTAACTAATGCTCAAGGAGAAGACGTAGTAGCAGGTGTTCGTACACCAATGCATATTTCTGAAATGGAAGAAAAATTCCCAGAAGCATTTGCTGAATTTAAAAAAGTTTGTAAAACTTTAGAAGAACATTATCGTGACATGCAAGATATGGAATTTACTGTTGAACATGGTAAACTATACATGTTACAAACAAGAAATGGTAAAAGAACAGCTCAAGCTGCTTTAAAAATTGCTTGTGATTTAGTAGATGAAGGAATGCGTTCTGAAGAAGAAGCAGTTCTAATGATTGATCCAAGAAATTTAGATACATTACTACATCCACAATTCGATGCTAAAGCACTAAAAGCTGCTAAACCAATTGGAAAAGGACTAGGAGCATCTCCTGGAGCTGCATGTGGTAAAGTTGTATTTACTGCCGAAGAAGCAGAAAAACAAGGTATCGGCGGAAAAGGCGAAAAAGTTATTCTTGTAAGATTAGAAACATCTCCAGAAGATATCTCAGGAATGAAAGCATCACAAGGTATTTTAACTGTACGTGGTGGTATGACATCTCACGCTGCCGTAGTTGCTCGTGGAATGGGTACTTGCTGTGTATCTGGTTGTGGCGACATTCAAATGAACGAAGCTAAAAAAGAATTCAAATTAGCTGGAAAAACATTCCATGAAGGCGACATTATCTCAATAGATGGTTCAACTGGAAACATTTATGATGGCGAAATAAAAACAGTTGATGCAACTATCGCTGGTGAATTTGGCCGTGTAATGGAATGGGCTGATAAATATCGTAAACT
>CALVJQ010000041.1 GCA_944332265.1 uncultured Bacilli bacterium | reverse complement strand
TTAGTATTTAATGAAAATTATTTTACTGATATGATTATTGATGATATTCAACTAGAAGAGGGAGATGTCGCTAATTACTATAATCTAATTGATAATAGTAATTTTGATAGTTTAGATAAATGGAATATTTATGGAGCCAAACAAAATGAAACATCAGAAATAGTAAATTTATCTTTTAATTTAAACGCTTTAAAAATTCATTCCGAGCCACAAGGAAGTATACAACTAAATCGCCGATTTAACGTAAGTGGTAAAGCTGGCGATACATTTAATTTATCATTTTGGTATAAATGTAATGGTATTATTCCTACAGAAGGTTCATCACTATATCCAGGATATTGGGCAACAATTTTCTTTAAATATCCAAATAGTGAAGAATATGGTGCCTGCGTTCCGTATAGAAAGTTAAATATAGGAAATGATAATTGGCAATTCTTCTCTGAAAATTTTACAGCAGAAGAAGATTACGAATATCTTGAAATAACAGTCAATACTTTTGGTGGGTGTAATGATTTATATTTGACAAATTTCTCTTTATTCAAAGACTTAGAAAGTTATTCATACGTTTATGATGATGAAGGAAACTTAGTTTCAAGTGTCGACTTATCAAAAGAAACAAGTCAATTTGCTTATAACTCAAATAACCAACTTATCGAAGCAACTTCACCATTAGGTAAAAAATATAAATATGAATACGATGATAATGTAACAGACAGACTTATTAAAGCTATTTCTCCTACTGGTATTACTAACTCTATAGATTATGATGAAAATAATAATCCTATTAGAACAAGAATTAATAATACAGAAGCATTCTCTGATATAGAAGAAACAAATTACTATATAAGAGCTCGTGGAACTAACGCTTATATTAATATTAAACCAGATAAAAATTTAGAAGTATTAGAAAATACTTGTTCTCATGATAAATTCAAAATTATTATACTTCCAAATGATAGAGTAAAAATCCAATATACTATTCTAAATAATTATTATTTAAAAGATAATAATGGTATTTTAAAATTAGAATATGGAGATACAAATAATATCTTTGAATTAATAAAACACCAAAATAAAAGTTATTCTATAAAATCTGTAAGCAGTAATTTAGCAATAACAGTAAATACCAATAACTCTCTAACTTTAACAACATATAATGAAGATAATTCTAATCAACAATTTCTATTTGAAAAAATGGATAGTAAACTATTTATAGAAAGTAGTGCTTCTTACTCACAAGATGGTCGATTTATTAACACAGTTAAAGACCAACTAGGTAATATAACTACATATAATATAAATAATACTAATGGTTTAATAAATTCTATTATTGATCCTAATGGTAATTCTACTAACTATACATATGATAATAAATTAAGAATAACTAATATTACCAAAGGTAATCATTCAGTATCATATGAATATAATAATGATAACAATTTATCTAAGATAATACATGGTACTAAGAATTATATCTTTAATTATGATGAATTTAATAATTCATCATCAGTAAAAATAAATAATAACACTTTAGTAAATAATTACTATGAAAATAATAATGGTAATTTAAATAAAGTATTATATGGTAATAATCATGAAATAAATTATACATATGACTCTCTAGATAGATTAGAATCTATTATAAAATCTAATGATACATATAAAAACTACTATGATAACTTAGGTCGAATAACTAAAATAACATCTAATAATGATATATATAAATATGATTATGATTTCGCTAAAAGACTAAGTACATTTAAATATAATAATTATGAAACTAACTATAACTATGATAAAGAAAACAATGTCATAGAAAAAATAGAAGAATTAAATAATAATAAATATACATATAATTATGAATATAATAATGAATCTTCCTTAACTAAACTATCTCATTCTAATAATAACTTTAACTATACTTATGACATTCTAGGTAGATTAGAAGAATCTAATATTAATAACATATATAAAACCAAGTACAAATATATTACTCATGGTAATAAAACATCTACTACTATTAAAGAAGTAGATGACAATGGAATAATTTATAAATATAAATATGATAAATTAGGTAATATAACAGAAATATATAAAAATAACTCTTTAACTAATAAATACTATTATGATACACATTCACAACTTATTAAAGAAGATAATATTTTAAATAATCAAACTATCTTATATGAATATGATAACTATGGTAACATCTTATCTAAAAAAGTATATACTAATAATACTCTTATAAAAGAAGATACTTATACATATGGAGATACTAATTGGCAAGATTTATTAACTAAGTATAATAATGAATCTATTACTTATGATACAATAGGTAATCCAACATCTATTGGTAATAAGACTCTAACATGGATGAATGGAAGAGAACTATCTTCATATCAAGATAATACTAATAATATAACTTATAAATATAATTTAGATGGAATTAGAACTTCTAAAATAGTAAATGGTATAGAAACTAAATACTATTTAGAAGGATCATCTATAATATTTGAAGATAGAAATGGAAATATGATATACTATATATACAACGGAGATGAACTACTAGGATTCATATATAATAGTAATACTTACTATTATCATAAAAATATCTTTGGAGATATTATAGGTATTTTAGATTCTAATTATAACGAAGTAGTAACATATACCTATAATAGTTGGGGTTTACTAACTAATAAAACAGATACTACTACAATAAACCTAAGTACAATAAATCCATTTAGATATCGTAGTTATTACTATGATGAAGAAACCAACCTATACTACCTAAACTCTAGATACTACAATCCAGAGTGGGGAAGGTTTGTTAATGAAGATGGAATTTTGTCTGGTCAAAGTAGTTTAATTTGTTATAATTTATATGAATATTGTAAGAATAATTGGGTAAATCAATTTGACTATTCTGGTAATTTTTCTTTATCAATAAAAGGTTTTATAAAAAAAGTATCAAAAGCAGCAAAAAAAATTAAAGTATTAAGTAATTTAGTAAAAAGCACAATAATAAAAGAAGTTAAAAAGACAGTGATAAATGGAGCTAAAAAGATATTTGGTTCTACTAATAAGACAAAAATTCTAAAAAAAACTACTAAAAATGGTGGAACTATTCCTTATGTTGGAGGAATTGAGTATGGTACTAGAGATAGCTTGTTGAAAACGAATTATTCTAGAGGTGGAATAATATCGGCAAATACAATAACATCATCTTCATCAATAGAAGGAAATCTATCTCTTGGTCCGTTAAATGGTGGAATTGCTTTTTCCACAGATGGTGGAGTTGGATCTTCTATAGGGGTAGGATTTAATAATGTTTCTGGAAATCTTGGGGTAATGTTTACAGAAGATTTTAGAATTGAAGTAGAAATTTCAGGTAGTCTTGAAAGTAATTATGATGATAATGTTTCATATGTTGAAGAACTTTATTTTAATGGTTCTATATCAACAGCCGTTCCGGTAGCAATTGTTTTTTCAATGATGGGTGTTCCTGGACTTGCATTGCTATTTGCATAATGCTATAATTTTTTTAAGGTGATTTCTTATGTTGATTGACTTTAGACCAAGAAATATTCTTCGTTATTTGCCAATAATTATTTTAAGTATGCTGTTTCTCCTTATTGTTTATATAAATAGTGAGATGATTAGAGCTAATACTAATCTCATTCCTAAAGAGTTTTTAATATTTATGAATGAATGGTTTGTAATATTTCTATTATTATATATTTTTTGTACAAAAAAAATATATCGTCTCAAGTTGTCAAAAAAAATATTATTTGGATTTTTAGCTTGGTTTTTAGTAGGTATTGCGGCAGAAAATCCGTGGGAAGACGCATATACTTTTTCTAACGAATGTGATGCTTGTTATTATTATGGGTTTTGTGATAATAAAAATGTTTATTATAAAAATGATGATTATTTTATATTTTTATCGGATAATAATAGAATTAATGTATTAAAAAATGTTGATGATAAATATAAGTTTGTTTATAAAGATTTAAAATATTTAGAGAAAAATGAAACTGAAGATGTTAAAAAGTATATTTACGAAATAGATAAAAATTTATATTTTGTAGCAATAGTTTCTGAAAATAAAATAGACGAATTGGAAAACTTACATTTATATGATTCTGACTGGGAAGTAGTTAATTCATATGGAATAATAACAGATAATAAAGTAAGTTTAAAAAACTAAATCTTAATAAAAATTGAAAAGTCACATCTCAAAATTAAGTGATTGATTTTATATCAATCACTTTTTTAGGTCTATCTTTATTATAATGTATGTTATTCTATTAGAAATAGAAAGAAAGATGTATTTGGATTTTGAAAAAGTTGGTAAATTAATTGCAAAACAAAGAAATGCTAAAGAAATGACACAAGAGCAGTTGGCAGAAGAAGAATTAAATAATAATAAATATACATATAATTATGAATATAATAATGAATCTTCCTTAACTAAACTATCTCACAATAACCAAGACTTTAATTATATTTATGATATTCTAGGTAGATTAGAAGAATCTAATATAAATAATACATATAAAACTAAATATAAATATATTACCTATGGTAATAAAACATCTACTACTATTAAAGAAGTAGATGATAATGGAATAATTTATAAATATAAATATGATAAATTAGGTAATATAACGGAAATATATAAAAATAATAATTTAATAAATAAATATTATTATGATATACATTCACAACTTATTAAAGAAGATAATCTTATTAATAGTAAGACATTTATATATACTTATGATAATTATGGTAATATCTTAGTTAAGAAAACCTATACTTATAATACAGATATTTTATTAGATGAAGATACTTATACATATGGAGATACTAATTGGCAAGATTTATTAACTAAGTATAATAATGAATCTATTACTTATGA
>CALVJQ010000040.1 GCA_944332265.1 uncultured Bacilli bacterium | reverse complement strand
TTTCTTGGTTGCATTAGTAATATACCAAATCGCTTTAATTATGTCAACTTCTTTTTGCAATTTTTTTTAGATTTTTTGGCATATTTTGGTGTTTCTTCGGCTGCTTGCGTTTCAAACTATACCAAACTTGTTGACAACTGTCAAATTCTTCACATTTTTTAGTAAAAATCTGTCGCTATTTAGCATATTTTCAGTGCTTTTTTGGTAAAAGCACTTCCATTATAACACTTTAAAATTACTTGTCAATTTTTTCGGCGTTTTTTGTTGATAATTTTTTCTTATGACTATATAAATTTATTTTATGTCATATTCTATTATATGTTTATTAATAAAAAAAAGACCTAATTGGTCTTTAATTGTCTACTATACTTGTTGATAATATTTACTTTATCGACGTTTTCGTGGTTCATAATGAACATTCCCTAAAGAGTCATAGTACATAAAGTAACTGGTGTCATATAAATGTGCTACTTCTTTTATTGTTTCCATTAATTGTTTAGCTGCCTGCATATTAGCGGTCATTGTTAAATAGTAATTGACATTTTTATCACCATATGGAGCAATAGGATTACCACCCATTTTGGATAATTCTAGTAAGAAGGAAGCTATATATTTTTTACGAAGTACATCCCCTACTCCAGTTATACGACTAGGAAAACCAACTGTTTTATATCCACTACTTGGCTTCTTAGTTATCTTTTCATAGATTTCATCAGTTTTTTTAATATAGTCATTAGCTAATCGTCCATTAATATAAAATTTAAAATCACGAGTAACACCATTTGTATGTGCTTCTTCCAAATCATCATCTACAACAGGATATATATAAAGAACTCCTCCAGTTCCATGACAATTTATAAAAGCATAGTTTTCATTATTATTATCTTGTTTAGCTAAAAAAGATAGTAAAGCTTGGTTTTCTTCTGCATATTGAAATTCGCCATCCATATCTTCATTAGGAACTCCTACGGGACCTGGGATATTTTTTAAAAGATTATTATCACGGAAGTTTGCATATACATCTTTCTCAACACGTATTTTCTTTTTCAATTCCTGAAAATAATACTCGTTATTATCATTTAAGTTAACACCTGATGCGTTACTGAAAAAATTGGCTAATGTACCAATAGGAAATTTATTATCTTGATATATCTTACTTAGAGCTTCTTTTAATTTGTGATGTTTTTCATCAATAAGAGGAATACAATCTAAAGTAAGATTATTAAATATTTCTTGATGCTTTTTTAGATGAGAAATTACTTTCTTATCTTTAAATAATTCTTGCCATTTATTATTAATAAATTTAGATAATTTAGTTTCATCAAGGTGAAAAAAAATTAATAAAAAGGAAATTATGTAGTTAGATGTTATATCTTTATTAATACTTTTTTGCCAAAAAAGAGTAGTTAAATCTTCTTTTATTGCAGATAAATCAAATTCTTCACAAAAAGTTCTTAGAATTTTATTTATGTTAATAACACTTTGATCATCTTCACGATATAATTGGTAATATTTTTTACTAAATTCTTCAATTTCTCTTTCGTTCATATCTTGCATTATACTTTTTAAAGCATAGGTAGTTGTAAAAAAGCCTTCAGGATTTTGACATGGAAGAAAATCAATTGTAAATTCTTCGGGATTAAAATCAGCAAACTCTCCACAACCAAGAGCAATGTTTTGCATTAGTTGAGTAACGTAATCAACACTTATTATTTCATTACCATGAGCTCCTCCCATGTAAACAATATGCATTGGACCATGGCCTATTGAATAATGTTCAATAGGAAAGCCACATTTAGTATATCCAATTGGTTCATGTTTAGTAACTTCATTTTTATTTGCTAAATTATACTGAATATTTTTTAAGCGAAGATAAAATTTATCATAATCTAGTATTTCATAGTCTATTTTATATTCTTCCATGTTACAGTTCCTTTCTTAATGTTTATACATAATATATAATATTCCGATAATCTTATTTTATCATTTAAATAAAAAAAGAAAATATTATTTTCTTATTTTATGTTTTTATAATATTTTCTTTTTTGTTCATTCTTAATATTTATTACTTCTATAACTAATAATTTTATCTTTGGTTAAACTATATACTAATTTTTATTTTAAGTAATATTTTTTTGTACTAAGTATTTAAATATCTTCTATATCAAAGGCATAATCATAACTTATAAGATTATTTTCTTTTGTATCTGTAAATGCTTTTTCTTTATGAGAATAATCTACTATTTTTTTTGAACTATAATTCTTAAAATATTTTATTACTCTGTTTATAATATCTAACTCTTCTTTGGCAAAGTCTTTTGTATTTGGTTTTTCAATACTAGATATTTGGTTGCATTCATAATCACTATCTATTATTAGATTCAAAGAAATACTTTTGCTTTGAATTAATTTATTTAATATCTGTTCATAGTTTCTAGGTACTGGTCCGAATTGATATTTTTTATATTCTAATCCAGTTATTGATTTACCAATATTTTTATATGATATAAAGTCACAATAGAACAGTTCTTTTAATAATTTTGTTTTAAGAATTGTATTTTGTGATAGGTATAATATTAAATTTTTTACTTTACTTAATGAATATTCTGTATATCCATTATATTTACTAAGCTCTTGATTTTCCTTTTTGTTATCTTCTTCATCATATATAATACTAAGTTTACTTGTAATTTTTTGATATTCTTCTTGTGAATATCTACTTAAATTTGATTCTATCATTGGTTTTATAATATTTGGATTTTCTAGTAACATCTTTAATGTTACTATATATATATCATTAGGAACTGATGTACCTTGTTCGTAACTTATTAATGTTTTTTTTGCACATCCTATTATTTTAGAAAATTGTTCTTGAGTAAGATTATATTTTTTCCTTAATGCTATTATTTTATCCGGATCTACTCCAAGTATCTTATTTTTCTCTCTTATAGCTTTCTTAGATGCCTCATTATCTAATTCTTCATCATATACTAAATTATTACATTTGGAACAGAATCTTCTCTTTGAATAAAATTCTATATCATTGTATTTATGATGATATTCTTTTACATACGTTTCTTTAGAACCACAATTGTCACATATCATAATTTTTATCCCTTTCTAATTTATTATATCTTCATGGAATGACCAACACACAACTACTTCGTTATTTTCTAAAATTAATTTTATATATACTAATTTACCTTTTATTATTTTTTTAAATGTTAAACTATATTGTGATTGATTATAAAAAGGTTTTGGATCAAGGTAATAGAAATTTTTATTTAATGTTAAAATTTCTTCCCAAGCTTCATCTACCGTTAAAGAAAGATCTAATAAATCATCTAAATAATTTCTATCTTTTCTTACTTTAAATTTTCTTTTACCTTCTTTTATTAATCCTTTCATTCTTGTTAGTAGTTGTATCTGATGTTGATCCATATAATACCTCCTGATAGTTGAATGGTAACATATGTTACCGTTTCTGTCAATATAAAAAGTAACATATGTTACTTTTTTGAGCTATATAATAATACATTTTATTCATATCTTTTAATGACATTATTACTAAAGCGTTTGTCCATGTTAATTGTGACACCAGTGGTGACACTTTTTCATTATCAAAAGTATTATAAAGTTGTTTCATTCTAAATAAAGTTCTTCTATTATACTTTTTTCCTACTTCTACTTTTAATTTCTCTGAATATTGATCTATTATTTTTTCTCCATATTTAGTTCCTGCTTCAGATAATAACTTTCCTATTTCATAATAAGTTAAAATTTTGTAATGCTCTTTTGAATATTCTTTTATTCTTGCATAGTTTTCCGTTTCTAATATTTTAGTTTTTATTTCATTATAGTAATTCAAGTAATACATCTCCTTTTATTATTTTAATAGATATTCTCTTGATAAAATTCTTCTGTCACTACAATATTCCATTATAAAATGATTATCTTTCTTACAGATGATTATTCCTATAGTTTTATTTTGAGTTACTTTTTTTAGATTATTATCGATATAATTCATATATACTTCTATTTGACCAATATGTTCTTTTTTTAATTCTGTTACTTTTAGTTCTATTACTACATAACAGTTGTATTCTATATTAAATAGTAATAAGTCAATGTAATTGTATCTGTCACCTATTTTAATTTTATATTCGTTACCTATATAACTAAAACCATATCCTAACTGAGATAAAAAATTATCTAAGTTATTTAATATTAATTCTTTTATCATATGTTCATTTAATTCATTATCTAAATTATTATTTCTAATAATTATAGGATTGGGAATTAAATCTTTAACATTTAATTCTTCTACTTTATTTAATTTGTTTTTTGTTTCTTTTGGTAATCTTTCGTATTCTTTAGACTTGATTTTTTGAATTAATTCTCTTTTACTAAGATTTTTATTTTTAGATGTATTTATATAATATATTATTTCATCTTCGTTTTTTAATTTTAAAAGTTCACAATAATGACTCCAAGTTAAAATTGCAGCCACTGGTTGCAATTTTTCATTACAACAAATTTTTTCATAATACAATCTCATATTATATAAAGTTCTAATACTATATTTTTGGTTTAAATCTTTTGTTAGTTTTACTGAATATTCTTTTATTATTCCTTCTCCATAGTGTTTACCTGCTTCTGTTAGTATTTTTCCTACTCTATAATAGGTATTTAAATCATTTCTATTATTGGCATAATCTCTTGCTTTTTTGGATATTTCTTTCTTTATTAATTCTTTTTTTAATTCATTGTAGTAGTTCAAGTAATACATTCCCTTCTTACTGATTTATACTAAGTAATTAAAAGATTTCCTTTTTTATATGAAGTTATTTAGAAAACAAAAAAAGAGGTACTTATTTTTCTTATGAAGAATAAGTACCTCTTAGTTATGTTTTCCATATTAATAACTTCCTTATTATATTTATATTATATCATAGTCAGTTCTAACTTAATTTAATAATATATAATACCCCTATACTTTATTATTTATATACTAATTATTTATTCCTTCTATAATTATGAATTAATATTCCACTACTATTATCATTAAATTTTCTATACGTTGTGTTTTCAAAGTAATTTAGGGCTTTTTTAATATTACCAAATATATATGTTACTATTATACCTTGAGATATAGAAGAAAGATGTTTAATCTTTCTTCTATATTCTTCAATATTAACATATTGAATTATGTTAGATAGATATATTAAATCATATGCTTCTTTAATATCCATATTTAATATATTTCCTTGAATATAGTTTATTTTAGTTTTTTTAAGATTTTCTCTTAATAAGTAGTAATTATATTCACTTAAATATGGATTTTGTTCTAGAGCATATGATTTAATTAATGGTTCTGAAGAAAATAAGGGAGAATTATATATGTCGTACCAACTATTATAATCAAATAAATATTGCCAAAATTCTTTTTCTTGTTCTTTTAAGTAAGGAAATATTTTATCATAGAAGAGATCATCGTAATATTCTTCTTCACTAATATCTATATCATCTATAAAGAAAGATATATATTCTTCTAAAGTTAATGATTTAATAGCTGCTATTTTTAATTCTAAAAAGAATTTTGGAAATATACTAATATCAAAAGCATCTATTATAGATGG
>CALVJQ010000039.1 GCA_944332265.1 uncultured Bacilli bacterium | reverse complement strand
AAAAAAAAATAAAAGATACTACCTCTACCACAAAATAACCACCTAAAAAAAAGATTATTTCTAATCTTTTTTATATTCGCAAACACTACAATGAACTATGCCATTTTTTTCTAATAACATTTCTCCACATTGTGGACACTTCTCTCCAATTGGTTTATCCCAATAAGCTGTTTTACATTTAGGATAATTACTACATCCATAAAAAACTTTTCCTCTTCGACTTTTCTTTTCAATTATTTTATTACCACAGTTTGGGCAGTCACAAACCTCTACTACTGCTACTTCTTCTTTTTTAATATATTTACATTCTGGATAATTAGAACAAGCGACAAACTCCCCATACTTTCCATTTCTTATTACCAAAGGACTTCCACAATTAGGACATAACTCCCCTGTTTTTTCAGCTTCTTTCTTTTCCATATTCTTAAAAGCATCTTCTACTAATGGTTCAAATTTATCATAAAATTCTTTAAGTACCGAAACATAATTTATTTTAGCTAATGCTATATCATCTAATTCTTTTTCCATATTAGCAGTGTACTCAACGTTTATAATATCACTAAAACCCTCTTGTAATTTATCAGTTGTTTCAATTCCTATTTTAGTCGGAATAAACTTTTTATCTTCTACTTTAACATAATCACGGGCTTTAATTGTTTCCATTATCGTTGCATAAGTAGAAGGTCTACCTATTCCTAATTTCTCTAATTCTTTAATTAAAGAACTTTCTGTATATCTAGGAGCAGGTTTAGTAAAATGTTGCTCTTTAACTACATCATCAGCTTCTAAAACTGTAATTCCTGTTAAATCCGGTAACAAAACATCTTCAGAATTTTCATAATCACCATAAACTTTTAAATATCCATCAAATATTAATACACTACCAGTAGCTTTAAATAAATATTCATTATTTTCTAAAGTTAATGCTGTAGCTTTAACTTTAGCATCAGCCATTAAACAAGCCAAACTACGTGCATAAATTAAACTATATAATTTATACTCATCATTACTTAAATATTTCTTTAAAGATTCTGGTGTACGATAAAGACTAGTAACACGAATACCTTCATGAGCATCCTGCATATTATCATTTTTCTTCTGTAATTTAACTTGACCAATATAATTATCACCAAATTTTTCTTTAATAAACTTAAAAGCCTCTTCAACAAAAATAGGTGAAATTCTTTCACTATCTGTACGCATGTAAGTAATTAAACCGACTGTTTCACTACCAATATCAATACCTTCATATAATTTTTGAGCTATTCTCATTGTCTTACTACTAGCAAAATTCAACTTATTTACTGCTACTTGTTGCAAAGTACTAGTTTTAAAAGGCATTACTCCTTTTTTATTTTTCTCTTTAATATCAATATCCATTATATTAAAATATTTATCTAAAGAATTAACAACGTGTGATGCTTCTTCTTCAGTTTTAAGTTCAATTTTCTTATTTTTATATTTCTCTAAATCAGCTTTCATTTCCCCAAATAAAGCTGTTACAGACCAATATTCATCAGGAATAAAAGCTGCTATTTCTCTTTCTCGATCAACGATTAATTTAAGCGCAACACTTTGCACACGACCAGCACTTTTTCCTCCCGTCTTTGATTGCATAAGTTTTGATAAACGAAATCCTATAATACGATCAAGTATTCTTCTTGTTTCTTGACTTTTAACTAAATCTATATCAATATCCCTAGGATGAGCAAAAGCATCTAAAATAACATCTTTAGTTATTTCATTAAAGGTAACCCTTTCATAATCCTTCTTTAAACCTAAAGCTTCTTTTAGATGCCAACTAATAGCTTCTCCTTCTCGGTCAGGGTCAGTAGCTAAATATACGCAATTAGCATTTTTACTAAGTTTTTTCAATTCATTAATAACTTTTTTCTTTCCCTTCATTGGTATATAAGAAGGAGAAAAATCATTATCAACATCAACACCTAAGCCGAATTTACCAGTTGTAGCCAAATCTCTTATATGTCCCATACTAGCAACAACAGTATATTCATTACCTAAATACTTTTCAATTGTTTTACTTTTACTTGGAGATTCCACTATAACTAATTTATTCATATATCTATTCCTTCCCTGATTACTTTATTCTGTACTATTCTCTGTCGAATTCAAATCATCAACCTTATATTCTTCCTTAGCTTCTTCTAAATATTTAAAATAATTAGTTCTTATAGCTAAATTAGACATCGATATTCTATTTTTAATAGAATTATTTATCTCTTTTATTTCTTCACTAGTATAAGTTGTATTTGGTTCACTATAAGTTATCTTACCAGTCGAAGCATTATAAAAAGCAACATCATCCTTCCATGAACCATCAGCAAATATAACACGATTTTCATAAGTTTCTGATAAAATATCTTTTCCTGCATACAAACGAGGATCATACTCTAAATCAAATAAATTAGCAACTGTAGGTGTTATATTCATGTATGAAGTATATTCATCATGTTCTTCTGGATGAATTTCAGAGTTATATATGATAAATGGAGTTCTATCTACTTCATAATCAACTCTTACATCATAATCAAAATATGAATTTAAAGTACTATTAGTAAGTCCATAAGGATAATGATCAGCAAATAATACAATAACTGTATCTTCAAGTTTACCTTGTTCTTCTAATCCACTAATCAATGTTCCAATAGCATTATCAAACTCCTTTAATTTAGACATATACCTCTTAAGTGACGTATTATAATTTGTATCCTCAAACAAATCAAGATATTTATTTCCTAGTTCACTACTTTGTCCATATGGTTGATGAGCTGAAACAGTTGTTACCCAAGCCATAAATTTATCTTGATCCTCAGTTAAATCTAAAACTTTCTCCATAAGCTCAACATCACTTGGCCATTCTTGATAAACATTACTATAAGGAATTCCTAATTCTTGAACACCATAATAATGTCCACTACCCATATTTGGATGAATAGTTTCACGAGCATAATATTGCTCTGTATAATTATGATAACTACTTGTTGTATATCCAGCGTTATTAAACAAATTAAATATAGCTTGTGGATACACATTATTCTTATAATTATTAGCTGTACAAGAATTATTTATTGTATACAATCCAACCATACCACTCATTTCATTATTACCTGTAGAGCAAGAATTTCTAGGACTATATGCATTTTTCCATGACCATCCCTCAGTATATAACTTATACATATTAGGATAATATTCCTCGTTTAAAATAATATTAGTTGTTGATTCCATCATAATAACAATTAAATTCTTATCTTTAAAAAAGCCTGTAAAATCATTCTTATCCGTAATCTCCTGACTAATAAAATAATTACTTAAAGTACGATAATTAGCATTCTTTTCATTCTTTATAACTTCTTCCCATAAAGTATCATCAACATATCTTGTATAATCACTTATAACTTGTTCATCTTTTTCATAGCCATCACTAAATTCAGTTATTTCCTCTGTCTTAACTGGCATAACAACACTTTTTATATCAACAAAAGCATACATTGTATACCCAAATTGACCCATTGCTATATTAGGAATATCTGGATTAATAAATAATTCTTTAGTTGTCTTTAATTGAATGTCATTCTGCATAAATGAAGCTGATAAAGTATAATAATAGACTCCACCTATAATAACAGCTAAAACTAAAGCATTTATTATTCCATTACGTTTTCTAGCACTCTTTCTCTTTTTAATATATAACTCGTTTTGCTTTTTACGTTCTTCGCCATCAAATTTATCAGCAAAATCTATTTCATCATTTCTTTCTAATACTTTAATACGATGATCTACAAATATGTAAAAAAGCAATAATAAACCTAAAGGTATTAAAATTAAATAAAAAGTCCAAGAAAAAGATTGTAAATAATCAACAATATAATCCTTAACTGCTCCGGCTTGTGAACTTGTACCAAAAGACATATAAACACCTAAATAGTTTTCAAACCCAGCTTGAGCAATAGCATAAATAGTTCCAACAAAAGCCACAATAAAAGTTAATATATTTCCTGCAATTCTTCCACAAAACGAAAACAATGCTCCACAAATCAAACTGACAATATTAACACCCAAAAAAATTCTTAGTAAAGCCCAATCGAGAATAGGAAGTCCTACACACCACCTAAATATAATCTCTTCAGCAAATAAAGTCAGCATTAATAAAAAATAATTTTTAAAAACATTATTATAAAATAATCTCATTTCCTTATCACAACTTTCATCTTATTAATTAAATCACTTACTGGCTTATATGTAAACCTATAATTTTCTAAAACACCATATTTAGCTATATTTTCTAAATGTTTTTTTGTAGGATATCCTTTATGTTGAGCAAAACCATACTCTGGATACTTCTTATCTAATTCATACATCATTCTATCTCTTGTAACTTTAGCAATTACACTCCCAGCTGCAATACTTAAAGATAAAGCATCACCATGAATTATTGCTTCATAAGGAATATCTATATTATCAAGCTTCATCGCATCGCTTAATATATATTCGGGTTTTACATCTAAATCTTCAATAGCCAATTTCATTGCTAAACGTGATGCCTCTAAAATATTAATTTCATCTATTTTCTTTGCATCAACAATTCCAATTCCAACACTAACAGCGTCTTTCATAATTATATCATAATATTTATCCCTTTTCTTCTCAGATAATTTTTTACTATCATCAAGACCTGGTAACTCATAATTAGGAGGTAATATAACACAAGCTGCCACTACTGGTCCTACTAAAGGTCCACGGCCAACTTCATCTACTCCACCTATTAAACTTATCCCCTTTTTATATAATTCTTTTTCGTACTTAAGCAAATCTTTTGTCTCTTTTTCCATCTGCATTAATAACTACTCCTTAAATTACTTAATCAAAACAAATGAGCTTTGAATCATCAAAACTCATCCCCATACGTATATTTTAACATAAAATACAAAAAATTAATCATCAAATCTATCAAAAGTTATACCTTTTATTCGTTCATTCTTTATATCTTCTAAAATATTTTTACTAACTCGATCATAATCAATTTCTCCCCCGGAAACAATAGCTCCCATCCTACGACCAATACTTTCATAAACACTTTCTAAATCATCATTATCAATATGATTTATTTGATATCTATTTATTAAAAAACTATTATAATATTTATCCAACTTATTTAAAATATGAATAGCTACTCGATCAACAGGAAGTATATCTCTTGGAATAGCCGTAAAACTAGCTAAATTCAAAGCAACTTCTTGATTATCAAGTTTAGGCCACAATATTCCAGGAGTATCTAATAATAATATATCACTATTAGTTTTTAACCAATTTAAATTTTTTGTAACCCCAGGAGTATTCCCTACATTAGCAACTTTTCTTCCAGCCATTCTATTAATTAAAGTACTCTTTCCTACATTTGGTATTCCAATTACTAATGCTCTAATATCTTTTTTCTTTAAACCTTTATCCTCTCTCTTACTTTGAATATTTACTGTTAATTTATGTGTTATATTAATTAATTCATTTAAAGCATTACTTGAATTTAAATCAACCAACAATACTATATAACCTAAATCCTCATAATACTTTTTCCATTTTAATGTAATATCTATATCACACAAATCCTTCTTTGTCATTACTAAAATACGAGGTTTATCTTTTAAAAGTTCATTAACATCTTTTATTTTAGAAGAAAATGGTATTCTAGCATCTATAACTTCATAAACAATATCAATTAAATTATACTTTTCTTTAATTAATCTCTTAGTTTTAGCCATATGCCCAGGATACCAGTTAATTGGATTATTGTTCATTTTCATCACTTCCTCATAAATCTATTATATTATATCATGTTTTTACTCAAAGAA
>CALVJQ010000038.1 GCA_944332265.1 uncultured Bacilli bacterium | reverse complement strand
AAATAATAAGTAATATAAATAAAATAAAAGATACTGTTGTCATAAAAAAATAATGTCCATCGACATTATTTTTTATTTAACCAATTCGCATTCCTTAAGTTTATAAGTATCAGCTATTTTACACTTTACTGAAACTTCTTGTGTTCCAGTATAAGGAAATTCATCCTTCCATGTTATTGTAAAGTAATTACCAAAACTATTATCTTCTTTATAATCATCTTTGGTATCAAATAATTTATATTTTTCTCCCTCAGTTACTAAATAACCATGTACTATAAAGTTATTACTTTTTATAGATTCTATATTAGTAATTAAGTTATCTAAATCTATTTCTTTAACATTATTATAATTAATAGGTTCAGTATCTATTTTAGTTAAATTTATTTCCTCAGTTTCTAAATCAATAGTTCCAACAAAATAAATTTTATCATTCTTTTTTACTTTACACTTATCTTTTGCTATCGAAAGCTTTAATGAATTATTATTATCAGATTTTACTTTAATAATACTATATTTATTATCACTATCAACATCTACAACAACTCCCGAACTCATATACCAAACTCCACTTTTTTTAGTCGTATAATTTAATAAATATCCTTGAGTTATTTTCATATCTTCTCCCAATTTGGCTTCAACACTATCAATATTATCAACATCACTAACATCTATAAAATTATTAGTCTTTTTATTTTTATCTTCTGCTTGTCTATCACTAATAAAATTCCAAAATAAAACACCAACAATCATTATTAATATAGCGCTTCCTATTATTATAGCAACACGATTTTTTCGCCAAAAATCCATAATACCACCTCTTATTACTTAATATTATATAACAATTTTTAATAATTTAGATACTAGTATTTTAATAAAATTTATTATAGAATGGAAAAGTGCGAGGAGGATATTATGTTTAAAGATAAAACTAAAGAAGAAATATTAAAAATGATAAAAGACTATGTTGAAGAAGCACCAGGTTTTATTAAATATAATAATATTCATCTTGAAGATATAGATGAAAACTATGCTAAAATGTACGTTGATTTAACTGAAAATTCACTTAATCCTAGTAATATAGCCCATGGTGGTTTAATTTTTGGCTTAGCTGATTCTGTTATGGGAATGGCAGCTCGTACCAATGGCTATAATGTCGTAACAGTTAATTCGGATATAAATTATTTAAAACCTGGTAAAGGCAAAAGATTAACAGCTATTGCTAAACCATTAAAAGTAGGGAAGAATACAGCTGTCTTCCAAGCAGAAATCTATACAGATAAAAATGTTTTATGTGCTATTTCAACAGCTACATATTTTTTCTTAAAAGAAACTGAGTAAGTTTCTTTTTCTTTTATATTAAGTATAATTACTATTTTTTTAAATTTAAATATGTTATAATATAAAAGATAAAAAATAGAAAAGTAGGTGACAAGATGATAATGAATGAATTAAAATGTATCGAAATATTAATTCGCCATCTTCTTACTAAAAGTAATCTTGAAACTGAAATTCTAACTGAATTTAAGGATGAAGAAAGTTTTAAAGGAATAAAATCTAATTTATTTAATCTTATATCTATTGATAGTTTATTAAATAATTATCCTCAAACATTCTTTTTCTCTTTAGAATCATTTCTAAAAACAGGAATAATCCCTAATATGTATGAAGATCGAACTATCACTCCTCATATTGAATCAGATTTTAAAGGTGATTATCGTGATTTTTATTCCTGCTTTATCAAAGCATTAAAAGATAATAACTATGTTTTTGATTCCGATAATAATATTCATATATCTACTGAATTAATTGAAGCTACTATTCCAGAAGTCTGGTTATATCGCCTTCAAGCCTCAGCTAAAAAAGGAACATATGAAAGAGTATATTTTTATAATAAAAATAATATTTCCAACATTCCTAATTCCAAAGCTTTAGTCGAATATTTAAGACGTACTAAAACCTTTATTGCTACTATAACTACATCAAACCCTAATGCTGACTATGACTTAGATTTTATTTCAGCAAGAAACATAGTAAAAGGTAAACTATCTCATCAAAAAGAAGTAAAAGTTGAAGATGTAATCAAATTATTTAATGAGAATATGCCTCCTACTTATGAAATAAAAAGTAGTAAATATAAATTATCAGATGAATATTGGTTAGTGAGAAAAGCCGATGAATTAGGTAAGTCATTTTATACAGAACCAATAGAAATTCAAGAAAGATTATTAAATAAATGGATATTAGAACGCATTAAAAGTCGTGAAATATCTTTAGAAGAAACACAAAAATATCTTCTTCTTTCTAATAGAAATAATATTTATGATTTTAATCAAAGTAAAATTAAAACTTCTAATGTAATAGTTGGTTTATTTATTCTTTATATAAAACTTCTTAATCAATTATCATTAACTCCTAATAATATTGATTTTCAAGCTTTCAAAGTTAAACGAAATATAACTCCTAGTAACCAAGAAAATAGTATTAAATATAGTCAAACTGGTCGTTTAATAAATGATACAAATGATAGTTTAAAAAAAGTATCAGCCAAAGCTGAAGATTTATTAAAGAAAATAAATGCTCTAGATATTATTAAAGATTTTGCTCAAATAACTAAACTACAACAAGAATATGCTAATTTATTAAATTCATACAATCAATATGAAAAAGAAAAACAAGATCATATCACTAATCTTCGTTTAATAGATAAATCTAAAGAAGAACAACCTATAAAAGAATCACTTTTACCATATCTTCTTGAAGCTGCTGATAATGGTCGAATATATATAAATGAAAATAATTTAGTTATTGAAATAAATAATAATTCTCTAAGTAAACCAACCTTTATTTGTACAATACATATAAACCATTTACTTGAATGGTTAGAAAATATTAATTATAGTTTTGAAGATTATTCTTTAAAAGTCGGATGAGTATACTCATCCTTTTCTTTTATTATAAACAAAATATATGTTATTATATAAAAGGTGATATATATGGGACTAACTATCAAAAATAAAAATACTTTTGAATTAACAGATGATTTAGCTTCGATTTTCTCCTTACCTATAGAAGAAACTAAAGAAGATTATCAATCTTTAAAAGAAGATATATATAGTCTAAAAATAGATAACGAAGAAAAAGCTAATATAATAAATAAGATAAATAAATTATCAACAATAAAAAGCATCAAAGAAAAGAAAAAGATAATCAAAGAAATAGAAGAATTTAAATATAACTATAATATTTAATAAATGAAGTAGAGGTATAATATGAAGGGAAAAGAGTATACAACATTACAATTTATCAATAGTAATAAATCTTTTTATAATGCTCTTTATACCTCGACTTTTTTATATATTGATTTTAATATTCAAGTAGAATTAATTATTTTATATTTTAATATTAACCGAGATTACATTAATAATTTAGAACTTACTGATCAAGATATTATAAATAGTTTACTAAACAACGATTATACTATTCAAAACAATCGTCTTATAGTATCTTCTACTATTATACCTTTATCAAAAGTTATCTCTCTAGTAAAAAAAATAAAAGATTTTAAGGAACTACAAAACAATGATAAAGTAATATATTTAAATTTTAATCCAGAGAAAAAAGAAGTAAAAACTTCTAAAAAAGTATCTATAGTTATTCCAATCTCAAAATATTTACATCATTTTGGTTCTACTTTAAGTGAAAAAGCTTATCTTTTAGAAATGACTCAACATTTAGATAAGGATACACTTCCTTTTGTTAATATTAATAAGAAAAATACAAAAGATGCTATAAGTAAAATAATTGAAAAGATAATTCTTGATAACTTAAATCAATGCTCTTTAGTAGAAAGTTCTCTAATTTATGCTTATTTAAATTTATATTTAACTCTTGATTATGCAAAAGAAGAATACGAACCTCATCTTCAAGACTTAAATATTAATCAAGCTCATATTGGTATTGCTAAAACTACTTATAATGATGAAGAAATTAACCAAATTTTAAAAAAACTACTTACTATAAAAGAAGAAGAACTTAATCTTATTAGAAGAATTAATTTACTAAAGAATAATCCTTATAATAATTTTAAAATAAATCTTCTAAAAGCTAATCTCCAAGAATTTCTTCATAAACAACAACAATTATTATTTGATTTATATTTAAAAACTCACTCTAAAGACATATATAATAAAAATCTGTTACAATATATATTAAAGAGTATATATCAATCTAATTTTTATCTTAATTATAATTATGATGACCCCTTAATAAAATTTTTTACAATTAATAAAGATAAAATAGAATTTTATTGTGCTCTTCATTTATCTACATTAGTTAATCTAATAACTACAGACTTTTTAGTAACTATAACAAATCACGAAAAAGAAGAACATCATTTAAAATTAGAGGTTAAAAATGAATAAAAAGGATATGTTAATTAAATTTAATCATGCTTTTATGGCATACAAAGATTTCTTATATGGCCATTATAATCAAGAATTATATGAAAATAATAATCTTGATTTATTGTTATGTCTTTTTTCTTCCTTAACATTCTTATTAAATATTGAAAGCATAAAAACAAAAGATGAATCCCCAAATGAATATCTTAGTCATGATTTAATAATAAAAATATTAGAAACCATAACTACAAGAAAAAATGATGGATATTATATTGATAACACCTTTATTAGTAAAAACCCAGAAGTAGTTTTAAAAATCGTTAGAAATAAAATAGCTCATGGTGATTTCTTTGTTGACCATAACGCTCAAAACATTCTTATTAATTATCAAAATCAAGATTTAAAAATAAAGACAAATGCATTTATTGCTTTTACTATTCTAATAATCGAAAGAATAAATCTTTATACCAATAGTCAAAAATATTCTCGAAATAACTTATATGCCAATATCCAAAATTTAAAACCATTAAAGAAAACTCGTGATATAGAATCTTTACTCCAAAATATCTATTTTATTGAATACCAATTTCAAAATGTTACTCCTTATGATAAAGAACTAATAGAAATAGCTTTAAAAAATATTCCTTCTTATATTTCTTCCTTTGAAACAGCTAATAATCGTCATATAGAAAATATCGATATAAAAAAATTTTGGGGCGACTATCATTTAATAGTTGAGCCTTCGATTACACCTTTATCTTTATCCAATAATTATCTTATTTTAAAACAATTTATTTTAGAAAACTTTCGCGAACTTAGTAAACTAGATCTTGTAAGCCAGGTTACTCTAATAACTGAATGGTTCTATAAATTGGAAAGAAATAATAAACCACAAGATAACTTAGTTGAAGGAATTCATTTTAATCTAAGATTATTAAATGAATTACAAAAAAAGCCTACAACTAATATCGAAGAAACATTAATTGCTAGTTCATCATCTGGTTTACAATCGAGTCTAATAGAAATGATTATTACTAATGATTTATTAGGTTTCTATGTTCACTATCAATATCCACTTGAAAATTTATGTAAAGAAAAAGAAGATGATTATAATATTTACTTTGATTGTGCCAAGTTAGATTTAAGTTCCTTTAAACCAACAATTTTTATCCCACCAACTGGGCAAATAACTTCATATGAACAAGGAGCTAATGGTTGTCAAAAAAGAATAGATAATTTAAAACTAAAAATAAATAGTTTTACTATTCAAGAACAACACTTAAATGAAAAATTACCCGAAATTAAAGAAGATTCTCAAAGAAAAAATATTGAACTAGCTTTAGCTAATATAAAAGAACAATTAAAACAACTTAAAGAAAAACTTAATATTGAAATAGCATCTTTAGCTATCTATGAAAAAAACATTGAAGAATTTACTATAACAACTAATCAGGGATATCGTTATAATCGTTATCTAATTGAATATATTCGCAATGCTATTGCTCATGGTAATGTCTACTTTGATTATAGTAAAAGTCATGGAAATAGCCAAAAATGTCAAATTCGTTTCTTAAATATACATGATAATCAAACTTTACTAGATTTAACAACATCGCTTATTGATTTCGAAAAACTATTTAATAATCAAAATATGCAAGTATTTAATCAATATCTATCACAATTAGAAAAAGGCAAATCTAAATGATTT
>CALVJQ010000037.1 GCA_944332265.1 uncultured Bacilli bacterium | reverse complement strand
ACCTGTTTCTTTTACTTTAGTTTTAAATGTCTTAGATAGATTTTTTACTTCAATAGCTTTCATACTCACACTCCTTTATTTATAATTTTATTTCCATTATTTTTCTTTGTTCTTTAAAACCATGTTTTAGATAAAATGCTATAGCTCTATCATTAAATGACCATACATTTAAAATAATATTATCACATTTTTGATTGATTGCTATTTTTTTTAATTCTTGAATTAATTTACTGCCTAGGCCAGTATTTTGATATTCTTTTTTGATACCAAATGATGATATAAATAAATTTTTGTGGTGAATAGTATTATTATTACTTTTATTATTTATAGTAGCATGAATAAAACCTATAATATGTTTATCTTTGATAATGAGAAATATTTCTTTTGAATCATTTAAGATATTTTGAAATTCTTCTTTAGTAAAATGATTATTCATTTTAAATATATCTGGTCTATTTTGTTGGTGAAGGTTGTGTACTTCTTCAAATATTGAATGGATTTCATCAAAATCATTGATACTTGGTTTAGTTATTTCCATATTTACCTCCTTAATATTTTAGGTTCGTATTCTTGATGATAAGTTTCAATAGCATTATCAACATAAATTATATAGCGATATATATTGTTAGAATAATTTTCTTGATAGTATTCTTTTATTCTAATTCCACCTAAGGCTTCCATTGTTTTATATGAACCAGGATTATTGCTTTCACAGTCTAAGTAAACTTCTTTTAAACCTATTTCTTGACAACGTAATAAAGCCAAATAAAGGTTAATTTTGTTATATCCTTTTTGTCTTTCAGTAGGACGAATTCCATAGCCGATGTGACCACCACAATCGGCTAATTTTTTATTTAAACAATGTCTAATATTAACCATACCAACAATATAATTATCTTCTTCACGGACTAAGTAGTAAGTATCAGTAGGGACTCGGGCTTCATTTGGTTCTGGATGGCGTTCTTGTTCTATTTTTGTTAGCCATGCTGGATAGTTATCGATGTAGCGATTTAAACCACCTGAGCCATGGATTTGGGAATTATATTGATGGTGTTCAGCAATATATGCTTTAGCTTGTTTTTCATGATCAATGTTAGGAATTACATATTTTAAATGTTCCATTTATTAACCTCCTTTCTATAGTTTTTAGATTTCGTTACGAATTTTAAAGTTTTGAATATCAAATTTTCCATCTTCGATTACAAAATTATATAATTTATATAAATTATCGGGATTTGGATTATCAAAACAATTTATGACGAGATCGTTAAATTCGTTATTAGGAAAATCTCCTATATCATATCGGGCGCGATATTTTTCATCTTTAAAAAAATTTTCAATTTTTTGTTCTGGTAAAAGGCAATAACCGTTATTAGCTAGATAGCATTCAACTAGGTATTTTAAGCATAGATAATATTGAAGTTCATTATGATAAGCTGCTGCTAAGTATTCATTAAATGCATGCCAACAAGCATAATATTTCATAGGATCTTTAGCTGGTTTAATTTTTTTATATTTTCTAGCTTCTTTTTTTAGATATGGAATAATGTTGTTTCGGTCAAGAATAACTTTTCCTTTTAGGAGCATATTAGCCATTGATCCACCATGTCCACGTTTATCATTTTTTAAATATTCACGAACTTGACGAATAGGATTTATAAAGTATTCGATTAGATAATTATCAACTTTTTTATTACCTCTTTCTCTATATTCAGCATTATCATTTAGAATTATATAGATATCAATATCACTATATTGATTTTGATTATTTACGGCGTAACTACCAACTAGAAGAATAGCTTCTACTTCTTCGTCATTTAAATATGGCGCGATAAATTTATCTAGTGCTAGTTTCCACATGTTTGCACCTCCTTTTATTCTATTTTTATCTTTTAAATAAACAAAAAGAGTCACATATAATGATGTGACTCCGAATAAATCGTGTAGGAATTATAGTTCCCTATGTAGCTTTATATACATACTCACCAAGAGTACGAATATAAGAAGGCATATTTATGATTGCTAAAATAAATATACTTCTTATTGTCCGTACATTAAATTTTAAATATTGCATAAAGGTATAAAAAACTTTTGAATAAAGTAGTTTAATCATAAATATCACCTCTCTTTCTTATTTATTCGTTAACTTTAAAAGATATAAAAAAGCCACGAATAAATATTCGTGACTCCGTAATACGTGTAGGCTCTTCACCCAGCACAGCTCGTCTATACTTATGTGCTCTCACTTGTATGGAAAATAACATATTTATTTTGTTTTGTCAAATCTTTCTGTTTGACGAGGAAATGTTTTTAAATAAACGCTTCTTAAACGTTCATTTGTGATATGAGTATATATTTGGGTAGTTGATAGTGATGAGTGACCTAGTAATTCTTGGACGCTTTTTAAATCAGCTCCGTTATTTAACATGTCTGTTGCAAATGTATGACGAAGAACGTGAGGTGAAATATGATGTTTTAAACTTGCTTCTTTAACTATTTTATCAATTATGTCTTCTACACCACGACTAGTTAAATTATGACCATTATTATTAATTAAAAGATATTCACTTTGATGATTTCTTAGGATGATTGGTCGTGATTCTTCTAAATATAGTTTTAAGTACTTTTTAGCATATTCTCCAAAATAGACAATGCGTTCTTTATTACCTTTACCTAAGACTTTAATTTCTTGATTTTCTAAATCAAAGGAATTTAATTTAATATTAGTTAGTTCTGATACTCTAAGACCAGTTGCATATAATAGTTCAATAATTAAACGATTTCTAATTTCAAGAGGAGTTTCGACTTTTAGGGAATCAAAGATTTTTTGTAATTCATCTGGTTGTAAAAAATTAGGAAGTTTTTTATCTTTTTTAGGATTTCTAATACTTTTAAAAAAATTTGTTTTAACGATATTGTGTATTTCTAAGTAAGCATAGAAGTGTCTTAAAGCACTGAGATTACGAGAGATTGTACTTTTTTTATATTTTAGTTGATCAAGATATTTTAAGTATTCTCTTATTTGATCTTTATTTATATTTAGATAATCTATTTTTTTTAATTTAATAAAATTATTATATTCTTTTAAATCATTGTTATAACTTGTAATAGTATTAGGAGAATAACGGATTTCTTTTTTTAGATAATTAATAAATTTACTAATGTCTTTATTTAAATTGTTATTCATATTATCACCATTATTATTATAGCATAATAAAAAAAGAAATTATAAGTTATAATTTCCTTCTTTGTTCTTCATATTCGTGGATATTACTTGGAACAATACCATGTTCTAATAAGTAATCTACAGTTGGTAAATCAGTACCATACATTGACATTATCTCACTAACTGTTAAAATATCTGGATCATCATTTTGAACTATTTCTAAATCATGTTGTAAACCACTTAGATAGATTTTTTTAGCAGTAACATTTGTAGTTTCTTGGGCAAGTGTTTCTTTAGCTTGTTTTATTGTCTTAGCTGGAGCAGATGTAGTTGATGTAACTTTTTTAGCGGTTTTCTTTTTACGGTTATTAATTCCTAATTCTTTTCTTAAGCGGCTAAGTTCAACGTAGGTCATATTTCTTAATTCTTTTAAAGAATAATTATATGGAGTTGGATTAGTAATTAAAAAGTTATGGATTTCAACTGGGTAAACGTCTAATTTTTCACTTACACTACGAGCTATACTTAATATTCTAATACGATATTCTTCGTATGTATTATAGTTTCTAGATGATAATTTACCATTATCTTCATAGCCACCACGAGTAATTAAAAATCTTTTTGCTTCAGCAACATCTGTAAAAACCATCGCTATCATCCCCTTTTAGATGCTTAAATTATAATATATGATTGATTTTTAAGCAACTTTTCCTTCAATTTGCGGAGAATCTGTTTTTAATAAAGTGGGAGATTGTTCTTTATTTTTGGTCATTTTTTTCGATAATTTTATAATAATTGTTCTTTTTCTTTCATATGAAAGATTATGGAAAGTTAATAGTGCAGCATAGATTGCATTAGGACCTTTAGAAATAAAATAAGCAAGATTTTTTAAAATATAGTCAAATTTTATTAACTCTGGTTCTGGATTTTTAGTATAACAAGCGTTTTTTAAATCATTTAAAAAGTTTTTATCTTCAATGTTAGCGATAATTGTTTCTAGAAAATTATCTACTGATAAATCGATTTCATCTTCTTGAAAAACTGGACCTTCTTTTAATTCACGAGTTTTACCTTTTTCATAATAGATGATTACAAAGGATTTATATTTTTCTTCTAAATCGATAATATTTAAAGCTAGCGCATCTGTTAATAATGAAATTCTAGTTATTTTAGAAGTGAAAGCATCTATTCCTTCAATAGTAGTTAGTTCTTCGTTATCATAAAAAGAAGTTAGATTCCATTCTAAAGGTAGATAGTCATTATTATTTCTTTTTATAGCTAATAAATAGTTTCTTTTATTATCTAACATATAAATCCTCCTTAGGAAGTGAATTATATCATATTTTATTATTTTTGGTCAATATACTTAGTTATTTAAAGAAACTACCTATGTAGTTAAAGAATTTAGTTATTTTGTTACTAAATAATTCGTCAATACTCTCTCCTATTTCATAAGCAAGATTAGTAGTGATAGTTGAAGTATCGACTATTTCATTTGTAGTATATTTTTTTATATCTATTTCTTTACCTTTTTTAACGTCATTTTCAAATTCTTTTATTTTTTCTTCTGTTAAAATTGCTTTGTTACGATATTCTTCTTGATAATTTCCACTTTCTACTTGGTAATAATTTATGAGATAAATAATAAAGAAAATAATAATTATTCTTCTAAAGATAATCCAACTTTTTTTACTATTTTTCATTTTATCCCTTCTATATATTTTAAAATACATTTTGCTAGTATATTTAATGTATTATTTATTTCTTCTATCTCATTATATTGTCCTCCTAATTCGATTAGAACACTTTTAGAACTTAAATCTTGATTATAAATACCATTAACACCTGGTCCACCTTTTTTTAAGATTCCTCTTGTTATATTAGGTATTTCTTCATTTAAGTAATAATTTAGTATTTCAGCTAACTTATAATTTTTTTCATATTCTTGATGTTCTTCTCCGACTACAAAAAGAATTCTTGCGTAGTTAGTATTGTTATATGATAGTAAAGTTTTATTTAAAGATGAGGAATCACGATGTAAGTCAATAATTAATTTTAATTTTGGATTTTCTTGGATATAAGGAGATATTATTTCTCTAGTTGCATCATAGCTATATTTATATGACCAGTTATGAGAATGAAGAACGTCTGTGACACTTTTTTCTTCAACATAGGTATTTATACCTAAATCAGTTAAATAGTCTTTTAGGATATAGCTAATTGTTTTAACATTAGGTTTTATATTATATACTTCTAGATATTTATCACTATATTCTTCTGTTTCATGGGTTGAATAAATATATATATCTACATTATCAGATATTTCTTTTACTGTATTTATACTATCTTTTTTGATTGTAAAATCATCACTTAAGATATATTGAGGATTTTTTAAAATATTAAAAGAGTTTTTATTATTTTTAGTATTTTTTATTATGTGATTTATTATTTCTTCATTAGTTAATTTAGAGAGATATAAATTATATAATAGATTATAAAATAAATTAAAGAAGATATAGATAATTAGAATAAAAGAAATAATTTTAAGATACTTATTATGATGTTTATTTGTTTTAAATCTTTTTTTCATAAGATCACCTATCTTTAATATACTTATAACTTATGCAAAAATAAGTCGATTTTTTTACTTTTACTTGCAATTAATAAGATTATTTAGTATAATTCTATTTGTATTTAAGGGAAGGAGCGACGAAGATGGCTAATATTAAGAGTTCTAAAAAAGCAATCAAAGTTATAGCTAAAAAAACTGAAGCTAATCATGACTATAAAGCTAGAGTAAAAAATACTATTAAAGAATGTGAAAAAGCTATAGCTGCAAAAGATGTAGCCGCTGCTACTGAAGCTGTTAAAAAAGTACAAAAGAACATTGATAAAGCTGTTAGCAAAGGTGTTTTAAAGAAGAATACTGCTGATAGAGAAAAATCAAGATTAAATAAAAAAGTTAAAGAAATGAAGTAATAATTTACTTCATTTTTTTATATGATATAATCTTATTATGGTGATAATATGATTAAGATAAAAAACTTAATGTTTTTTTTAATAAGTATATTAGTAATTATGATGATAGTTATTAATTTTGATGTAATAGCAACAAGGGTTAAAGATATTTTAAGAATACATCCGGAATTAGTTATTAAAGAAGGAAATAAATTTAAAAAAGATGATTCTTTTTTATTCGTAAAACAAGTAAGTTCTTATGAGCCAAATAATTATAATGACTTAAAGAATATTTTTTATAGTGTTTTAAATCAAGGATGGAATGAGTTTACTTTTTATTGTCCTATTGAATATAATGATTGCTTAAGCGATGTAGCACAAATTAGTTATGATAAAGTATTATTAAGTAATATAAATAATTTTGTAAATCCTTATAATAGTTATACTTCAATTAGAATATTATATGATGAAACAGGAGAAGTTACGATTAAAGTAAGTCATTTATATTCCGAAGATGAAATAAAAAGAATAGATAAGGAAATTAATAATATAATTAATAATGTAACAAATGAAAAGATGAGTTTAAGAGATAAAATATTAGCATTACATGATTATATTATTAATAATACTAAATATGATATTGATAGAGCTAATAGTACGGATAATTCCAGTCAGTATGACTCAGCTAGAATATTAGGAGTCTTAGATGATCATTACGCTATTTGTAGTGGATATGCTGATATAATGGCAGTTATGTTGGAGAAATTAGATGTTCCTAATTATAAGATATCTAGTGATACTCATGTATGGAATGCTCTTTATTTAGATGGTAAGTGGTGGCATCTTGATTTAACTTGGGATGATCCTATTAGTCCTTCTGGGAAAGATATATTAGATCATTCTTATTTTATAATAGATAATGATACGTTAATGAAATTAGATGAAGATATAGAAGATCATATCTTTGATAGTAATGTATATTTAGAATTCAATTAAAAAAATCCATAATTGGATTTTTTTT
>CALVJQ010000036.1 GCA_944332265.1 uncultured Bacilli bacterium | reverse complement strand
GTAAGCAAATTGACTTGTTTCTTTTGATAAGTCGACACTTGAAACTAAGTTACCATTTTCATCATATATATAAGAATAACTTTCTAAGTCTTTAAATAAAGAGAAACTAGTTAGATATAAATCATTACATCCACCAAAAGTATTTATTGTAATTTCAAGATATTCATAATCTTCTTCAGCAGTAAAATTTTCAGAGAAGAATTGCCAGTTATTATTACCAATATTTAATCTTCTATATGGGACACAGACTCCATCTTCTTCACTATTAGGATATTTAAAGAAGATTGTTGCCCAATAACCTGGATATAATGATGATCCTTCAGTTGGTATTATTCCATTACACTTATACCAAAATGATAAGTTAAATGTATCTCCTGCTTTACCACTTATAGAGAATCTACGATTTAATTGAATACTTCCTTGTGGTTCTGAATGAAGTTTTAAAGCATTTAAATTAGTTGTTAAATTAATTATTTCTGCTGTCTCATTTGGTATAGCACCATATATATTCCAATTATTTAGTCCATCAAAACTACTATTATCGATTAAATTGTAATAATTAGCGACATCTCCCTCTTCTAGTTGAATATCATCAATAATCATATCAGTAAAATAATTTTCATTAAATACTAAATTAAGTTTTTCTGAAGTAGCATTTTCTAAGTTATAAGTTATACTATATCTTTTAAATTCATCTGTTAAATAAATAGTCTCGTCTTCTCTTGATACTGGCGAACCAGTATAAAGCATAAGATTTGTCATTCCATGACCCTTAGCATAAAAACTTAGAGTAACACTATTATATCCACCAACGTAAAAAGTATTATATATTTTAGGTTCTTCTGTTATATCATTAGGAATAATAAATTTTAAAGCTTTTGCACCACTTCTTGAATCATCAGTATAAGATTTACTAATACTTCCCTCACAAATAAAATTATCATCTTCATTTTCAAATGAAGAGTCATCTATTATATTATCAACATATTTAATAAGTGATTTATCTGTTAATAACTTATTTATATCATTAGTTTCCGGAGTACCAAATGAATATGACTTACCATAAGCATTACTTAAATTATTATTATCTAAATTAGTAATTCCTATTACATTACCATATTGATTAAAAAGATATGTATTAATATGATTTTTATTATCTGTTATAGTTGTACTATCTAATGAATAATCAAATGTTAAATAATTACCGTTTGTTTCTTGCTTACTTAGTTCTAAAACTTTTTTTATTTTTGAAGAAATATCATTTAAATATTCATATTTTATTGCAGTACTATCAGGATTTATTATTTTTTCAATTAAATTATCATTATTGTAGACAATTATTTCTGTATCATTTAAATAAGTAATACTAGTTAATAAGTTATTTGTTAAATTTATAATAGTTGATAAATGTGGACTAATAAAAGTTATTTTATTGCTTTCGTAACTAATATTTATTTCTTGGTTAGATGCATCTATTACTTTAGTTATTCTATTACTTGAATCATATTGAATAGTAATGGTTTTGTTTGAAGTATCTTTTATTTCTTCTAAATAATATGTTCCATTATGTTCGATAAATTTATTTTGATTATTATTTTTATCTTTCATTATATATTTATTATCTACAAGTTCAATTGTTAATTTTAAGCCATCTTCGTCATAATATTTATTGTCTTCTGCATTTTTATAAAAATAATGAATAGTACCATCTTCATCTAAATATTTTAACATCTCCGTTTCTTCAATAGTTATTTTTTCAATAGTTTGTATTAAGTTTGGTTTAATTCCTAATCCATAACCATAATCTTTATTTTCTTTTTTATCAAGTGTGTTATATGTTAGATATAAATTAACTGGTAATGTTCCACCTATAGTTTTAGCAATGTTAAATGTTGTTGTAAGATTACCGGTATAGTTACTTACATGAGAGGTTCCTAGGAAATGACTTTGAGATGTATAAGAAAGATAATTTTCTAAACCATTATAGTTTTTATAGGTAATTATTATTTTAGGTTTTAAAGGTTGATTGTCAGTTGAATAATCTTTAGAAACATAGGTTCCTATTTTTACATCTTCTGAATAATTTTCTTGATATTGTTTAATCATGACTCCGTAATTTGGTCTTCCACTATACCACTCTTGAACTAACTTAGTTATATTAAATGGGTCTATACTAAACGTCCAATCAGACGGATTTATATCTGTTCTAGAACAATATAAATAGTCTTCAACTCTTGAATCATATTTATCATTCATATTATCCCATTTAGCAGTTTGTTCACTCCAGTCTTGTGTTAAAGCATGAACTGATGCCAATGGGGTTTGAGGATTTAATGGAGCAGATTGATCTGGGTATGCATAAAGTAACATTTTAGCATCGGTTATTTTATATCCAGCTGGAATTGTAGGAAGTTCAAATTTTAGTAAAGATCTATATACTATATTACTATTATTTACTTTTTCAACTCCTACTTTTAATATATCTTGGTTATATGTTGTTACATTAGTATCTCCTTGATAGATATATGTATCTATAACACTTGTATTAGATTCACTACCTGTAACTATAGCCCTTGTATTTATTTTAGATGTATTATCGATGTCTTGATATCCATTATTTGTTAAATAATGGATATTTTCATCATATATTTCTACTTCAATTGTTCCATCTTTTTTTAAATAATGTTTACTATTAGGAGTTCTATATTCAATTAATTCTTTTCTTTCTTCCATAGAATCACCTAACTTACTCTCTTATAAATGCTAACTGCTAAATATGGTGGCAATGAAGAAGAACTTCCTGTATTACTTGGTGTAGTTGTTCCAGTATTGCCATATACTTGAATTCCTTCTGTTCTCTTTGCAGTATAAGTTAAACCTACTCCAGTATCGGCTTTTTTCTCATTTGGGGTATATGAAACTCCTGTTTTTGTTTTATAAAGTACTCCATCTGTACCTGCAAAATGGATAGCCGCATATAAGGTACCATAACCATGTGAATGTGCTGCTGATGTGTGGGTATGTGTTGTAGATCCTCCTGTAGATCCAAGTGTATAGTTTGTACCTGATGCTAATAAAAATCTATTTTCAATTTTTTCCCAAGTTCCTGTAAATAAAGTTCCGGGATTAGTATCTGTTGTTGAAATGTAAATTGATCCTATTGGATAAATTCTATTAAATATTGCTTCAAAACTTAATGAATTATTATTAGAATCACTAATAGTTAAACTATTAACTGTTAAATTACCTTCACTATCTAAATTAAATTTCTCATTTTTTGATGTAATACAGTTTGCTTCAATATTGTTAGCTGTAATATCTAAACCATTTGAAGTCTCTGTAAAATAATTATCGTAGTTATTTGATGAATTTAGAGTTTCATCTAACTCATTTGAACTTTCGTTCATTTATATCCTCCTTCTTGTATTTAGATAAAGAGGGACTTTTAGCATATATAATGTTCTTTTGCATATTATAGTAATGGCTATATAATAAAGAAGATTATATTTATTAGCCCTTCTTCATCTATGAGTGTTTTTCGATCGATCTTATTCACTCAATATAATATATGAAGAAGTTTAACAAAAGGTTATAGATTTAAGATCTATTCTTTTGTTTTTTTATTAATTTCTTTAGATTCAATATCTTCATTAAATATTTTTAATGAAGATGTTAATATTTTGGGAAATTTAATACCTAGTTGAGAACAATTTTCTAAAATAGATATACATTCATTTATTATTAAGGAATATATAGTAATATTTCTAATAGATGATCCTACTTCTAATAAATTACCAATTATTAAAGCAATAGTTACAATAATAAAATATCCTATTTTTTTGAAGATACCTTTTAAGCCGATACTACTATTTAATTTTTTTTGAATTATGGCACGACATAGACCACTTATGTAATCAAGAATTACGACTGTAATGAGATATTTTATTGCTTTATCTGGATTACCAAATAGAAAAATGAATAAAATATTTATAAAACTTATTATAGTAGTAATTATTATTTTTATTATATTATCACCCCCTACTTTAATATATGAAGTAAGGGAGATAGTTTTTAGGGCATTAAAAAATAAAGGATTATTCCTTTATTATTCCTCCTCCTAGGACGATATCATTATCATATAGAACTAAAGATTGTCCTGGAGTAACTGATTTAACTGGCTCATCAAAGATAATACGAAGATTATTATTATCTATTATTTCGATATTACATGATGTTAGTTTAGATTTATATCTTATTTTAGCTTGAGCTTTACTAGGTAATTTATCAACTAAGATATTAATATCTGTTATATTAACTATCTTAGTATATAGCTCTTCTTCATCTCCTAGAATTACTTGATTATTTTCTTTATTAAGAGATATTACATATAAAGGATGAAGATAACTAATACCTAATCCTTTTCTTTGACCAATAGTATAATAGATTAGACCTTTATGTTGACCTATTACTTTTCCATGGTAGATAAAATCTCCTTTATTAGGAAGATTATCTAAGTTTTGTTCTAAGAATGAAGAATAGTCGTTGTTTTCAATAAAACAAATATCTTGACTATCTTTTTTATTATAATTTGTTAAATTATTATCTTCAGCTATTTTTCTTATTTCATCTTTATTTAAATAGTTACTTAAAGGAAATAAAATATGAGGTAATATACTTTTATCTATTTTATATAAGAAATAGCTTTGATCTTTAGGAGAATCGATACGACATAGTTTGTTATCTTTAATAGCTGCATAATGTCCTGTAGCAATATAATCACAATTTAATTCTTGAGCTTTTTGCCACATTAAACCAAATTTAAAGTATTTATTACATTCTATACATGGATTAGGTGTTTTAGCATTTTGGTAGTTTTCAATAAAGTTTTTTATTACTTTATTACTAAATTCTTTTGTATAATCTACTATATAATGTTCAATATTTAATTTTTGACATACTTGTTTAGCATCGATAATAGAAGTATCATTTTCTTTAGGAAATAAAGACATAGTAAGACCTACTACTTCGTATCCTTCTTTTTTTAGAAGATAAGCTGCTACTGAGGAGTCTACTCCTCCACTCATACCAATTAAAACTCTTTTCATATACATCACTCTTTTTATTATAATATTAAATATTATGGAAGGCAAATTAAAAGAGACTTTATTAGTCTCTTGATCTACCAAATAAACTTAGTAATCTAATGAAGATATTTATAAAATCTAAGAATAGATTAAATGCTATATAAATACCTTTATTATTAGTATCAGCTAAAAAATATGGATCTAATGCTTTTTGAATATCATAAGCAATGTAAGCACAGAAAACTAAAATAGCTATAATACAAGTAACTAAGTTTAAGGTTTTATTTAGTAAGAAAATATTAATTATATCTAGAATGATAATTGCTAATAATGCAACAAATAAATAAACATACCATTTAGATAAATCAATATTAGTAGTTTTACCTATAATAGCAAAAATACCAAATAAGATAGCTGTTGCTAAGAAAACAAATGTTAATGAGGTTGAAGTATAAACAAGAAAGATACCTGTTAAACTTAAACCTGTTAGAGCAGTATATAATAAGTAGATTATTTTAGCTGCTATTGGGGATAGTTTCCTAATACGAGCAATAAAGATTAAAGCTATTACGATTTCTAAAATAGCAAATACTAAATATCCATAACCATTTAAACTACCATATATTAAGTTTATAATTTCAACACTATATGTAGAAACATATGATATGGCAAAACATACTAGTAAGCCAATAAATAGCCAAGCAAAGGCATTTGATAATACTTCATTTTTTTTCATTTTTAATTCTCCTTTTAAAGCAGTATATGCTCTCTTTTTTTATTTTATTTTATATTAATTAAAATTACAAGGTATTAATAACCTTTAGTAGCTATTCCATACATTTTAGTTAAATTGCCTAAAGTTTCATCATCTAGAGTTCCAATATAGCCAGAAACCATTTTATGATCTTTAATTATAACAGTCATAGGAGTACTTCCAATAAATTCACCAAACTTAGCTATTGTACCTTGAAAATTGTATTCCATATTTAATTTTTCTTTTAGTTCATTGTATTCATCCATTTGGGTTTCATCTATTGAATCAAGTTCTAAGTAATAGGTTTGAAAACCATATTTAGCTTGAGCAATATTAAGAGATTTTGCATAAGTAGCAGTAGCACTACAACTTTTATAACCTATAACTAGAAAAGTTGTTTTAGAAGAAGAAAACCTTTCTAGTGTTTCTTTTAAAGTTATTACTTTAAGCATTGAAGTATCGACTAGATTTGGTTCTTCATTATCACCATCATGGGTAATAAAAAGTGAAATAGAAATTATAATTAAACAAGTTATAATTATAAGATAAATAGCAAGATTATTTTTAAAATGAGTTATTATTTTATTCATGTTGTTTTTGTTCCTTTATCATATTTGAGATTGCTTTTATAGTAACAAATATTTCTTTATCAACATCAAAATCTTGCTTTTGAGATAATCCTCTTTTTTCTTGTTCTTGATTCCATATAACTAAAAGAATAGCGGCTGCTTTTATTCTTAATGTAGAAGATACAGTATATAAAGAAGCTGTTTCCATTTCACTGCATAAAGCCCCTGCTTTAATCCAAGCTTCCCATTTATTTTCTAGTTCATATGATACAGGCATACGATCTGGATCGTGCTGACCATAGAATGAATCTTTGCAATGAACTATCCCAATATGGTTAGGATATTCTAGTTCATCAGCAGCACGTTTTAACTCATTAATTAAGTCGATATTAGCAACGGCAGGAAATTCAATAGGAGCATATTCTTTACTTGTTCCTTCTTGACGTATTGCCGCTTGAGCTATAACTAAATCGCCAGCATTGACATCAAGTTGCATTCCGCCACTTGTTCCTACTCTAATTAAATTTTCTAAACCAATAGCTGCTAGTTCTTCAACAGCAATAGCTGTTGATGGTCCACCCATTCCAGTTGACATAACAAGAACCGGTTCTCCTTTTAAAGTACCTAGATAACTTGTGTATTCACGATTTACTCCTATTTTTCTAGGATTATCTAGACAAGCTGCTATTTTAGGAACACGTCCAGGATCGCCTGGTAAAATAGCATATTTAGCAGAAGATATATCTTCTTTACTTAGACCAATATGATACATTTTTTCTCCGTTTTTCATATTTCCTCCTATAAATTAAAACTCTCTGGTAATAGTTCAGATAGTTTATATGTATATAATTTTTGTTCTTGATCATCATATGTATAAATAATAAAATCAGAATTTACATATTCAGACATAAATTGACGACAATAGCCACAAGGTAAAGTCTTAGTAAAATATTTAGCAGTTAATTTCTTACCAACTACAGCAATACAAGTAAATTTTTGATTATCTTCTGATAAAGCTTTAGCAAAAGCTACTCTCTCAGCACAAATAGATTGAATACCATCATTTTCAATATTAAATCCTTTATATATTTTACCTTCATTTGTTAAAAGAGCTGCACCAACAGTAAAGTTAGAATGATTACAACAAAAATTACGACTAGCTATTTCTTTAGCTTCTTCAATTAAGCGATTAATTAATTCTTTATTCATATTATCACCTATAGTTATTTTATCATAAAAAGTAAATATTTACTATAAGAGACATATAAAAAACAAGTAGGATCTACTTGTTAGATATTTATATTATATACATAATTAGAACTATGTTTTTTCAATTTAGGTAGTTCTATTTCTTCTTTAGTTTTTAATAAATTATGATAAGAATTTAAAAGTTCTTTTTCTTCAATAAATTTATTACTATTATAGATAGTACAAAATTGGATTATTTTAAGATCTTCTAGTGGTTTAATTTCTGGTTCAATATTTTCTTCTTGATATGTAAATAAATCTAATTGAAGTGCTTCTTTAGATGATTTCTTTTGATAATTATGATAGATATTCTTTTTATAAATATCTTCTATCTTTATATTGTATTTAATTAAACCTACAATATATTCATTACCAAAGAAGATATCCCAAAATAGTTGTGAATTATCTTTTAAATGTTTTCTTAGACGACGATATGTCTTGAATATGGATAATGGTGAATAAGTATTTTGATATTTTTCATATTCGTTAATATAACTTATAAATTCTTTGTATTCTTTTTGATTTAATTCAATAGCACTAGCTAGTTTTAAATCACTTATATAATTTAGATATTCTGGTGATGTAAAATTTTTCATGATATATTTGTTATTACGATTTAAAAATATTTTTTTGATTCTTGTTTCTGGGGTATCATGAAGATACTCTTCTAATGGTATATTAGGAGAACTTTTAAAGTATAAGTTATGGACTTCTTTAACGACTTTTATTACATCTTTTAATTCATATATATTAATAAAGCCATATGACTTACTTAGTAATTCTATATATAAAGGTATATTTATTTCTTCATAATTTAAATAAGCTATATTACGAATTAGAATTTCAATATTCTTAGAATTGATATTAAGTTTTTTTAGTAATTCATAAATATTGATAATAGTTTGTTTTTTGTTTCCGATTTGGCTTCGATTATATGAATTGGTGTTAAAAGACGAAAGAAATTCATTAATTTCTTTATATGTCATAATACAAAACCCCTCTTCTTGGTGGCTATTTTACATTTAGATAAGGGGTTTTGTCAAGTTTTACTTAGATAGATGTCTTTTAGTTAGGGATAAGTCAGCACCTTTAGCTGCTGTTACTTGATTTTTTTGTAGTAATTCTTCAACTGTCATTTGGCCATCAAAAATATTTTGAATAGCTGATAAGATACGTACTTTTTCTTTTGGTTTACGAGCATTTTGATAAATATCAAATAATTTTTCAGCTTTAAGTG
>CALVJQ010000035.1 GCA_944332265.1 uncultured Bacilli bacterium | reverse complement strand
ACTTCTTCCATTAATGGTACCACATAATAAAGAAAATGTTCTTTTTGATTTAATAAAGTTAATGCTATTATAACTTGTTCATGTAAATATTTTAATCTAAAACGTGGATTAATATTATAAGCTTTAATAAAGAATTTATCTCCTTCAATCTTATTTGAAACATCTTTAGGAAGCTCAATTTCAATTTCACGTTCACTTTGTCTAACATTTGTTACACCTAAATATGAAGCTTGTTTCTCAAACCATTCTTCATACATATATATTTCCATACTTTTACTGATTTTTCCAAAGCGATCTTCTAATTCATGTTTTACTTCTAATAATTTTTTATATCCATCAATTTCATTAATCTTTTTATGAATTTCAATTTTTATATCTTCATCTGATACATATTCATCACTAATATGCGTTTCAACTTCAATTAAAGAACGATTAGTTTCAGGTACATCATCATCTTCCAAAACTTTTTCACCCTTCATTCGACGCATTTCTTCTTCAATCATTTGCATATAAAGTTCAATTCCAACAGTATCTACAAATCCTGCTTGCTCAGAACCTAAAAGATCTCCAGCCCCTCTAATAGATAAATCACGCATTGCTATACGATAACCACTTCCAAGTTCTGTAAACTCTTTAATTGCCTGCAATCTTTTAACTGCAATGTCATTTAACATTTTCTTTTTATCATACATTAAATATGCATAAGCGATTCGGTTACTTCTTCCTACTCTACCTCTTATTTGATACAACTGCGATAATCCAAAATTATCAGCATCATAAATAATTAATGTATTAGCATTACTAATATCAATTCCAGTCTCAATTATTGTAGTACATAAAAGAATATCATACTCATAATTAACAAAAGATTCCATAACATCTTCTAATTCTTTTTTACTCATCTGCCCATGAGCTATTGTTATACGAGCTTCTGGTACTAATTCATGTAATTGTTTCATTTTATTTTCGATAGTTGCAACTTTATTATATAGAATAAAAATTTGGCCATTTCTAGATAACTCTTTATAAATAGCATCTTTAATAATTAAATCATTTTCTTGAATAACATATGTTTGAACAGGATATCTATTTGTCGGTGGTGTATCTATAATAGACAAATCCCTTAATCCACTTAAAGCCATCTTTAAAGTTCTAGGTATTGGTGTTGCCGATAAAGTTAGAACATTAACATCATTTTTATATTCCTTAATCTTTTCTTTATGAGTAACACCAAACCTCTGCTCTTCATCTACTATTAATAAACCAAGTTTAGAAAACTTTACATCATTTGAAAGTAATCTATGTGTTCCAAAAACTAAATCAATTGTCCCTTTTTCTAATCCTTCTAAAATTCTTTTTGTTTCTTTAGGACTAGTAAATCTATTCAACAAAGCTATTTCAATTGGATAATTTTTAAATCTTTCAATTGCATTTTCGTATTGCTGCTTTGATAAAATTGTTGTCGGACATAAATAAAAAACTTGTTTATTATTTATAATTGTTTTAAACATAGCTCTAAATGCTACTTCTGTCTTACCAAAACCAACATCTCCACATAATAAACGATCCATCGGAACATCACTACTTAAATCACGATCTATATCTTCTATTGCTTTTAATTGATCAATCGTTTCCTTATAAACAAATTCAGAGCCAAAAACAGCCTCTTCAGCATAACTCCTAAAAGGTGTGCCTTTTATATTACTACGTGCCGCATATAGCTTGATTAATTCGCCACTAATATCTTTAATTTTATTTCTTAGTTCTCTTTTCTTTCTAACCCAACTTGTACTATTTAATTTATCCAATTTAGGAGTAGACCCTTCTTTTCCAGAATATTTATATATAGTACTAATCTTCTCAACAGGAATATATATTTTATCATTACCTTGATAATTTATCTGAATATAATCTTTTTTTAATCCATTTTTAGTTAAAGTAATAACTCCATTATAAATACCAATACCATGTGCACTATGTACAACATAATCTCCTATTGCCAACTGACCAAAATCTTTAACTTTCTTTCCAATACGATAATTATTTTTATAATTTATAACTAAATTTTTAGTTTGCTCAATATCTGAATCAGCAATGACTACATAATTCTCAAAAATAAACCCTTTATTAATCTTCTTATATAATATATTAATTTCTCTATTAATTAAATTATTATTCTTAACAACATGATAACTAGGTAAAAAAGGTATTAAACTCTTTAACTGATTTTCCTTAGTTAAACATAATAAAACTGTTTTTCCACCTATAATTTCTTTATGACAATATTTTCCTAATAATTCAAAGTTACTATTAAAATTTTCCATTTCTTGAGATTTATATGTAATATATTTACCATATTCATTATCTCCAATAGTATTCAAATATAAAACATTACTATAAGAAATATCTTCTAATAAAAACATATGCTTAGTATTAATATTTTCATTACTATTATATTCAGTAATATCATTTAATAACTTTTCATATCCTAACTTAATTTGATCTCTATCTATCATCACTACTATAGGATCGTCCATATAGTCTACTAAACTACTACTATCGTCACTAATTACTTCAGTATATGATTTTAATTTTATACTATCAATTTCTTTTATAGATAACTGAGTATTCTCATCAAAATACCTAATAGATTCTATATCATCACCAAAAAATTCAATTCTAATAGGATGTTCTTCATCAACAATAAAAATATCTATTATAAAACCTCTAACAGCATATTCACCTGTTGTCGTAACAATACTTTCTTTGACATAACCAAATTTATTTAAAATTTCTAATATTTCATCTCTCTTAACATTATTATTTAAAGATAAATTATATTCTAAATTACTTACATCTTTAACATTAGGTAAAAATCGTAAAAACCCCATTAAATTAGTAACTACTATCTTATTAAATGCATTTCTAATATTTTCTAAAGTCTCAAGTCTTTTTAACTTTAAATCCGGAGAGATTGCAACAGCAACGCTAGTTAAAAAATCATCCATAGGAAACAATAATACATCGTCTGTATAAGTATGAATTAAATCAAAATATGAATTAGCTTCATACAAAGTATTAGTTAAAATCAAAATATTTTTCTTTTCTTTTTTCAATAAATCTAACACGTAAAAAATATTTAACTCTTTAGTTAAACCAGATACTGTAATTCCATTTTCATACTTAAAATATTTTGAAATATAATCCATAATACCCCTACTTTTTCGTGTTATATATATTCATAGTCTTATCTATTCCATTAATAACAAAAGATTCAATTATTTCATTAAAAGTCTTCTGTAATAAAGATAATTCTTCTTTCTCCTTTTTAGAAAATTTACCTAAAACATAATCTTTTGTGTCAATTGACTTATCATTAGATACTCCAATCTTTAATCGTAAAAAATCTTGACTATTTAATCTATTGATAATTGATTTAATCCCATTATGTCCACCAGCACTACTATTTTTTTTTAATTTATACGAAGAAAAAGGTAAATCTAAATCATCATGTATGACAAGTAAGTCGTCCAATTTTACATCATAATAGTTAATAAATTGCACAACAGAATCTCCAGATAAATTCATAAATGTCAAAGGTTTAACAAAAATCACTTTTTCACCATTAATCCTTTTCTCTAAATATAAAGAATTAAACTTTTTTTTCCAATCATTATCATTTAAATAATTATCTAGAACCATAAAACCAACATTATGTCTAGTATTTTGATATTCATTACCTGGATTACCCAATCCTACTATTACTTTCATATAATCAACTCCATTAATCAAATATTCCCTTATATGATTTATGTTGTAAAACATCTAAAGGAGGCATTACTTTTAAACTTCCAACCTTACCATTTTTAGTAGCTTTAATTAAAACCATAATTGCTTCTTTATTATAACTAGCATATATAAATTGTAATTTTTTAACTTTAAAATTATATTTATTTAAACAATCTAATATTTCTTCCAACCTATCACAACGATGTACAATATATAAAGGTGCTTTATTCTTTAGAATATATTTTGCCGAAGTAATTAAATCATCTAAATTCATAGAAATCTCATGTCTAGCTATAGCTTTTTCTCTATCTTCATTAATCAATGACTTATTCTTATCATATTTAAAATATGGTGGATTACAAGTAACAGCATCAACACTTTCAGGCAAAATATATTCTAAAGAATCTTTTAAATTAGCATTTATTATTTTAATTCTAGATTCTAATTTATTTTCCTTTACACTCATTACAGCTAAATTATAAATATTCTTTTGCAATTCAAAACCATATATTCTAGCTTCCGATTTAGTACTTAAAATTAAAGGAACAGGTGCATTGCCTGTACAAAAATCGACTATTGTTCTAGTATTAGGTTTTAATTCTACAAATTCAGCTAATAAAATAGAATCTAAAGAAAATTTAAATTTATCATCATATTGATATATTTTTAAACCATCGTAATCATATAAATCATTTAATACCCTCATCACTATCTAACACAATCTCCTTTATAATTCCATCACAATCAACTTTATATTTACGATTTAAAATATCTACAGATATAACTTTTCCTTTTTCATTATCTACTTTTACAGTTTGACCTACATTTGGCATTCCCATTCCGCATCTAACATATTCTTCATCTTCATAAGTTAAACAACATAATAGTCTTCCACATAACCCATTAATTTTTGAAGGATTCAAAGCGATATTTTGATTTTTAGCCATATTCATCGTTACAGAATCAATATGATTTAAAAAAGTTGAACAACAAAGAGTTCTTCCACATTGCCCTATTCCATTAATAGTTCTTGCCTTATCACGAGCTCCTATTTGACGTAACTCAATTCGTGTTTTATAAATAGCAGCTAACTTTTTAGCTAATTCACGGAAATCAACTCTCTCATCAGCAATAAAATTAAACAATAATTGTTTTCTATCCAAAGTATAACTTGCATCTAACAAATTCATATTTAATTCTAATTCTTTAACCAACTTCTTTGCTTTCATTAAACACTTTTCAGAATCAGCTAAATTAGTTAAATAAGTATCATAATCTTCATCTGTAGAAATTCTAATAACTTTTTTCATATCTTCTAATGGTATATTAATTTTTTCAATTTGATCAATTTTACAAATAACTTTACCTAACTGAATACCTTTCTCAGTTTCCACAACTACATAAGAGTTATTTGCAATATCTAACTCATCTCCATTAAAATAATATATTTTTCCTTCAGCTTTCAACGTAATTCCATATACATTATTCATAATAATTCCTCATTTCAATAACAAATTTATCTAAAATTAAATCAATATTACCATTACTCTTTATATATTTTAAAATGTCCTCTATTAAAACAATAATCTTTATTAATTTATCCTTAGAAATATTTTTTACTAATTCTACCTTATCTAATCTCTCAGATATATAACAATCATCTAAATAATAAAGCATAGTCTTAAAAAACAACTCCCAATCCTTACGATCGGTATAAAATCCACTCATATGAGTCTTATTATATAATAAATCATCAGCATTTTTATATATAGAATTTAAATATAATTTAACATCAGTTAAAATATTATCATCTAAACAATCTATAATATTATTATCATAAATACAAGAAAAAATTTGACAACGACTCCTAATTGTAGAAATAACATTTTCTTTATTAGAAGTTATAAAAATTCCAATAATATTATCTTCAGGCTCTTCTAAAAATTTTAATAAAGTATTTGCACTAGAAGAATTAAACCTTTCAGCCTCTCTTATAACATAAATATTTTCTTTAGTAAATACTGGTTTAGTACTAAATCTTTCCATCATATCAGTAATTTGCCCTTTTTTAATAAACTGACCATCAGGAACAATTGTAATCAAACTAGGTAAAGAATTATTATCAATTAAGTTACATATATTACAATCTAAAGAACAATTGTTTGAGTAATTAAAAGAACAATTCATCTTTTTTATTAATTCCAAAACATCTTTATAACACAATTCTTCATTATTAGTTTCAAGTAAAAAAGCATGAGCTAATTTATTCTCATGATATCTAAGTAATAAATTTTCAAAAACATTAATACTACTCAATATTACACCTCATACTTAAATAAATATTTTCAAGATAATAAAAGAAAATAAACCAAAAACGCCTAAAAATGAACTAATACATATAGAATATACATTAATAGGAATATTAAAATTAATAATACTAAACAATACATTAATACTATATATACTAAAAATACCTAAACAACATCTTCTAATAAAATTAAAAATATATTTCATATTATCACCTAAAAAATAATATGAAATTAAATATAATAATTATGATATTTTCTTTCTATCACTCAATGCTCTATCCAATGTAATTTCATCTAAATAATCAATTTCTGCTCCCATTGGAATACCATAAGACAATCTAGAAATTTCAACATTTTGACCCTCGAAAATTTTCTTTATATATAAAGTAGTAGTTTCTCCTTCAATAGTAGATTTTAAAGCAATTATTAATTCGGGATTTTCAATCTTACTTACTCTATCAACTAAACTTGCCAAATTAATATCTTCAGGATTTACATCATCTATTGGGGATATTAAACCATTCAAGACATGATAAACACCATTATAATTACCAGCTCTTTCGAAAGCAAAAACACTCTTATAATCCTCTAAAATACATATTACAGACTTATTTCGTGACTGATCAGAACAAATATCACAAAGTTCATTCTCAGTTAAATGTCCACAAATAGGACAAGGATGCAATTTCTTCTTAGCATTAACCATCGAATCAGAAAATTTCAAAACATCTTCCAATGGAAAATCAAGTAAAGATAAAGCCATTCTTTCAGCACTTTTCTCACCTATGCCAGGAAACTTCTTAAAATAATTTATTAAATCAGATAAAACAACTGGATAGCCCATTAAAATAAACCACCCAATTGACTACCATAAGCACCAAGAACTGATTCAGTTTCCTTATCAATTTTACTCATTGCATCATTAATAGCAATTACTAACATATCTTCTATAATTTCCTTATCATCATTGTCAATGTCGGTTTTAATTTTTACAGAAACCACTTTCTTATCACCAGTAAAAACAACATCTACTAGTTCTGAGCTACCAGTAAAACTTTTTTTATTTAGTTCATCTTTCTTTTTTGTAATATCTCTTTGCATTTTTTGTGCTTGTTGCATTAAAGCTTGCATATTCATAAATATATCCTTCTTTCTATCATTTTATATCAAATGTCCCAAAAATATCTTTAGCCACATCTTCAATAGTAGATAAATCACTATTACTATCATTATCATTATTTGATATAGCAGATTCTTCTTCATCTTCAGGTACATAACTATATTTTATTTTATTCTTCAAATTAAATCTATATTTTTCGGTCTCTTTTTGCCAAATTTCAGAATTTATAGCAGCAAACTTAAGTTTATTTCCCGAAAATTCAAAAAAATAATCTTCTAAAGTAACAATATTATTATTTATTAATTCATTAGTACTATCTATTTTACTTTCAATTAAAACATATTTACATGAAGCAGTAAGAATAATAGTATCAGCTAACAAAGAAACTAAACTCTTATCCTTCTTCATCAAAAACTTTATAAAATCATCCCACTGTTTAGATAAAACACTTTTGTCATTTTTAGTTGCTTCCACAAAACAATTGTTTATTCTTGTTGATAAGTCTATTTTTGATTTGTTTAATACTTTTTCTTTCTTACTTTTTAATTTATTTCCCAAAACTTCAACATTATTTCCCGGGTTATTATTAATATTATTTCCCAATCTTTCTATTTCTTTATTTCCCGGGTTATATTTTTCACTATTACCAACGAAATTATTTCCCGATTTATTTCCCAAATTATCGCTAGTATTATTTCCCAAAGTGCTTTTAACATATTTTAATAAGACTATTTCAATCAGAATATAAGGATCAATATTAATATTTATATTACATAAACATTCATTCAAATCAAAAATCAAATTATATATATCATCAAAATAAAAATTAGTATTAATATTTCCTTCCTTAATATTAATAGCAGTTTTACGTAATTCATCAATTAACTTCTCAATAAAAACAGCATAATTAGTTCCACTATCTTTTATTTCCCTTAAAATATTCAATACTTCTTGAGTATTTCCCAAATCAATAGATGTTAATAACTCATCTATTTTTTTAATTGAAACACTACCAAAATAACTAGAAACATCATCTAAAGTAATAGTTTTATCATCACTAGATAATTGATCAAGCATTCCTAACGCATCACGCATTCCACCAGCAGAAAGTACAGCAATTTCCTCTATTGCATCATCATTAATAGAAATACTTTCTTCACTACATATATACTTTAACCTGTTGATAATTGCTGCTTTATTAACTGGTTTAAAATCAAAACGTTGACATCGAGATAATATAGTAATTGGAACGTCTTGAATATCTGTAGTAGCTAAAATAAAAACAACATGAGATGGAGGTTCCTCTAAAGTAAGCAATAAAGCATTAAATGCACTAGCAGTAAGCATATGAACCTCATCTATAATATATACTTTATATTTAGAATTAGTTGGAACCAATTTTACATTGTTGATAAGTTCCCTAATTTCATCTACGCCATTATTAGAAGCAGCATCTATTTCAATAATATCAGGATTATCTTTAAAAGATCTACAAGCCTCACATTCATTACACGGATTACCATCAATCGGATTACTACAATTTAAAGCTTTAGCAAAAATTTTAGCACTACTAGTTTTACCAGTTCCACGTGGTCCAGTAAAAATATAAGCATGAGCATTTTTTCCAGTAATTATCGCATTTTTTAACATTTTCACCGTATAATCTTGACCAACAACATTATCAAAATTATCAGGTCTATACTTTCTATACAAAACCTTATAACTCATAATAACCCTCCTGTGGATAATTATACCACAAAAAAAGAGATTTTATCTCCTATTATCAAAAAAAGATGTTAATAATTCTTTGAACTTATCTTTTTCTTCTTTATAACCGACAACTTCCTTCTTGTTAATACCAAACGATTCAAAATTTTGATCATTACTACTTAAAAAATAATAAACCTTCTTAATTCTACTTTCTTTAATAATCATCGAACACATACTACATGGTTCCAAAGTAACATACATACAACAATTACTTAAACGCCAATCCTTAATTTTCTTTTCTGCTTTAATAATTGCTACTACTTCAGCATGACCTAATACATTAAACTCCTTTTGTCTATTATTACAAGCATGACTAACAATATTTCCCATTTCATCCACAATAACTGCACTGACAGGAATTTCCTTCTTTTTATAAGCTTTTTCAGCATCTTTATATAACATTTTTAAAACTTTCATACTAACTTTCATACTTTATCACCATTAAAAAAGTGCACACAAATAGGGATTGATATGGCTGCTACTTTCCAGTCCTGACCAGGTTACAATATATTTGTTGCACGTGCATATAATATCAAATTTATATAATAAAAGTCAACATTTCTTTTTTAATGTTCCACGTGGAACATTCACATCATTATTATTTATTAACAACTATGTTCCACGTGAAACATCAAATAAATAAATAAATAAATAAATAAATAAATAAATAAATAAATAAATAAATAAATAAATAAATAAATAAATAAATA
>CALVJQ010000034.1 GCA_944332265.1 uncultured Bacilli bacterium | reverse complement strand
ATCAGTATCTAATTATATTGATTGCTACATTGATGGCGTTCCAACAAAATATGTTGGTTACTATGAACCTACTTCTGCTGGTGGATTGAAATCTTAAAGATGCTATGCATCTTTTTATAGTGTAAGAAATAAAAAAATAATATAATATTTGTATATTGGAGGATTAAGTTATGAAAAAAATATTGGGAATTATTATCATAATATCAATTTTAGCTTTTTTGTATTTATACTACGAAAATAACTATTTGCAAATAAGTGAATATAATATAATTGACAATAAGATACCAGACAATTTTAATAACTATAAGATAATACAAGTATCTGATTTTCATAATACCAAGTCTAGAATTTTAACTAAAACTTTAATAAAAGAAATAAAAAAGAATAAACCTAACATCATTGTATTAACAGGTGATTTAATAGATTCTAAAAAAATAAATTTAAATATTGCAATAGAATTCATAAAAGAGATAAATGATATAGCACCAATATATTTTATAAGTGGTAACCATGAAGCAAATATTAGCAACTATTCATATTTTAAAGATAAACTAGAAGAAAATAAAGTTATTATTCTAGATAATAAATTGCATATATTAAAAGAAAATGAATCAGAAATAAATCTAATAGGCATAAATGATCCAACAATGAAAAATAATCCGTATGAAACAGATGATGAAATAATAGAATTTGAAATAGATTCCGTCGATTATAATAAAAATAATTACACTATTTTGCTTTCTCATCGGCCTGAACTTTTTGAAAATTATGTTAATCATGATATTGATTTAGTTTTAAGTGGGCATGCCCATGGAGGTCAAATAAGAATTCCTTTTGTAGGAGGATTAGTTGCTCCAAATCAAGGTTTATTTCCAGATTATACAAGTGGAAAAAAAGAAAAGAGAAATACTACTATGATAATTAGTAGAGGAATAGGTAACAGTATTTTACCGTTTAGAATAAATAACAGACCAGAATTAGTGATAATTACATTAAATAATAATTAATATTTTTTTACAATAAATAAAAGAAGACAGTACATCATTACTAACAATATAAGGTTATACATTCTATTTCATTTTCAGAAAAAGTTACAGATATCTAAAATTAACTCCGACTTAACATTCTAAAGAGATTCGATAAAACCTCTTTTTCTTATTTCTTATAATATTTATGTTATACTATAGATAGTAAGAAGGTTGTATATGGCACGTCGAAAAAAAAGTAAAAAAGACATTCCTCTTTTAATTTTAATCATAGCTATTATAGGTTATATATTTGCAACATATGGAGAAAATTTATCATCTTCCTTGACTGAAGAAGGTAATCTAAATCAAAATAATGTAACAACTGACTTAAAAGTATATTTCTTTGATGTCGGTCAAGCAGATAGTATCTTAATTAGTAACAATAATCATCATCTCCTTATCGATGCTGGTAATAATGAAGATGGACCACTACTTGTAAAATATATAAAAGAAAAATTAAATATTGATAGTTTTGAATATGTTATTGGTACTCATCCTCATGAAGACCATATAGGGGGATTAGATGATATTATAAATAACTTTAATATTAAAAAACTTTATTTACCAGATGTTATAACAACTACTAAAACATTTGAAGATGTTTTAGATGCTATAGAACGTCATAATCTTTCAATTACAATTCCTAAAATAGGCGAGAAATTTAAACTAGGGGAAGCTGATCTTAATATTATATATACTGGCACAAATACTAGTGATTTAAATAGTACATCTATTATTATAAAAATGATTTTTGGTAATTATTCATATTTATTTACTGGAGATACTACATCTGAAATAGAAAAACTAATTCTTAAAGAAAATATTGATGTTGATGTCTTAAAAGTAGCTCATCATGGCTCAGAGTATAGTAGTAGTCTTGAATTCCTACAAAAAGTAACTCCATCATATGCAATTATTTCAGTTGGTAAAAACAATTCCTATAATCACCCATCTACTACTACCATAAAACGTTTAAAAAAATATACTAATAATATATATTTAACTAGTGAATTAGGAACAATTTTACTTACTAGTGATGGTCAAAAAATTAATATTTCTACATTTAAAACAAATTTAGATGGATAGGAGAGAGAACATGAAATTTGCTATTGATAGAATAGAAAATAATATTGCTATATTAGAAAATCTTAAAACTAAAGAAAAAAAAGAAATAAGCATTCAATTATTACCTTCAGATATTAAAGAAGGTATGATTATTATTAAAAATAATGATAAATATTATATAGATAAAGATGAAGAAATAAAAAGAAGAAAAAGAATTATTACTATGTTTAATAAACTTAAGCAATAATTCTTTTTTTTACATATAATATGATAGGTGAATCTTATGAATTTTAATTTTGATTTATTTATTGATATCTTATGGTTAGGAACATTATGTGGTATTATATCTACTATTTGTGTACAAAAGTTAAAAAATGCTATTACTATTTTAAATAAAAAAATAATTGCTATTCCTATAAATATCATAATAGGTTTTTGCATGAGCCAATTATTTACTAATTTATCAATTAAAATGTCTTTATGTGTCGGTATTATAACTTGGATTGGGGCCGAAACAATATATGATCAATTAAAAACAAGGAAAGTGATAGATAATCAAGAAAAAAAGGAACTTTTATAGTTCCTTTAATTTAATTTGGTTCCACAATTACTACAGAAGTTTGCTCCATTTGTTTTAGTACCACAATTAGGACAGAAGTTAGGTACTTGTCCATTACCCGTTACAACTCCTGCATTTGACACAGAGTTCGTTTGAACATTTTTATTAACTGAATCCATTAAATTAGCTCCTGCATTACCAGCCATATTCATTCCTGCAAAACCAATCATTGCACCATTTTCGTTACTTGCTGCATTTTTTAGGGCTTCAGCTGAAGCATTTGCCATTAGCCCTGATTGCAACTTCGCATCAGAGAATATTGTTGCATCATCAATCTTATTTATACGTTCCATTGATGCATCAGTAACATTTATATCACCCATTGCGACATCAGTAACGATTAAACCATATTTTTCCTTCCAAGATGAACTTAAAATTTCATTCATCTTATCAGAAATTTCACTTCCATAAGACTGCATATCTCCGAAAGATACTTTTTTATCTCTCATAACTTCAGATATTGCTTTTGAAATTTGTTCAACAAATTCCATTTTTAATTGACTACCCATAACTTCATCAAAAGTAACAATATCTTTAGCATTAGCTCCTAAAACATTGCCTACTAAAGCAACAGGATCATCTACTTTATAAGCATATTCCCCAAAGAATGTTATTTCAATAATTCCATACTTTTCATCTGTTATTTTTTTTGGTTGAGCAGACCCAAATTTATTACCTAATACGTTTAATAAACTAACATAATAAACTCTTTGATCTCTAGCAGTCTGACCACCGTAAGTAATCCTACTACCTAAAGTTTTAATTGTATCGATTATACCTTTACCTAGTCCTCCATAAAAGATACTTGGTTCAGAACTATTATCGTAAATATATTCACCAGGTTCGGAAGAAAACTCAACTACCTTACCATTATCAACAAGCATCATTGCCCATCCTTGAGGAATAACAATTTTACTTCCATTAGTTATTACTCCTTCTGAAGGCTTTTTATTTCCTTCACCATGTTGTACAACACCTCTAGCAATTAATACATTTTTATCTACTTTAGGACATGTAACATACTCCTTAAATTGATCACCTAAAGCACTAGATGTAGAACTAGTTAAAGCCTTAATTAAGCCCATTTTAATACCTCCAATTAACTATTTTCTATCTTGTTTAGTATCCAATCATAATTGTCTAAGTTGTAAGAAGTTCCACAATATTCACATATTCCAGAAGCATTTATATCAACAGATGCACCACAAGAAGGACACCTTCTAATATTCCCTTGTTCTTTAGTAACTTTATTTTTATTAAAAGTTAAAATATAATCTTTTTGAATTCTCGCTTTATCATTACCAGATACAAGAGAACCATCATCTAAATTAATTATATAATCCATATATCTTGATTGCAAGAAAACTTTAATAGTATAGACATCCTCATTTACTTGTATATCTATTATCTTACTATCTTTAACATTTAATTCATCATACATTTGCTTAAGATTTTTATTTTTTAAACTTTCTAATAAATTAACTTCATTTTTATATAAGTTATCACTAATAAAATGCTTAACTTCATCTAGTTTATTAATCATTCGAGCTGTCATTAATTTAATAAAGACATTATTTACTTTAGAATAAAACATACTCTCTTCAAAAGATGTATCAATTTTTTTAAATTCTTCAATACTCATTAACATCACTCTCCATCATTAATATTAGTTTTCTTACTTAAGACAAACTCTCTAGTATGTTTAACAATCGTACTATTACAATATTCACATACTGTTGAAGAACCATCTTTAATAGGAGCACCACAAGAAGGGCAATTATTAATTTCTTGTTTCTTATTACTAATTACAAAAGTCATCTTATAATTATTAGTTATTTTTTCTCTATTATTACCTCTTGTAATTTTATTAGTCTTAGTATTTATAACATAATCATAAAAAGAAATAGCCATAAAAACTTCAACTGTTATTACATTTTTTTCTTTTTTTATTTCATATACTCTTGCTGCAACATTCTCAAAATATTCCATTATATTTTTGCCATCTTTAGCTTTTAAGACTTCTAATTGAGCAATATATGAATTATATAATTCATCAGTACATAATGTTCTTAATTTATCATAGTCAAATTCCATCCAAGCTATCTGAATTTCAACAAACTTATTAAATAATTCTTTTTTTAAACTTTTCAAAGTATATTCTGGTAGCATTTGTTTTACTAAATCTTCACTTACATCATTAAATAATTTTGTTTTTAAAACCACAGGTTTAAAACTCTTACTATTTCCTTTTTTATGACTAAAATAAATACCTAAAATAATTATTAAAAAAATATATCCTAAAAAAACAATTCCAAATATTGGAGAACTACTCGAGCTAGAATCAGAATAATCCCAAGAAGAACTAGAACTCCAACTATTAGGAGAACTCCAACTATCTGAGGAACTCCAGCTATCCGAAGAACTCCAACTATCCGAAGAACTAGAACTCCATCCTCCACCTGTATCATAGCTAGTATCCCATCCAGAGTCCGCTCTAACTAAAGAGAAAGTTGCTAAAAACACCCCAATAACTAATACAATAATAATTAACTTTTTAAAATTTTCTTTCATAACTTCCACCCACACCAATTATTACAAAATAGTTTCTTCTAAAAAACCAATTTTTTCTTTAACTATTACTAATTCTTTTTTCTTAATATTATTTAATAATTTACTATTTTTAATAATTGTATTAAGCGCTATTAACAATAAACCATCTATAATAAAATTAACAACATAAATTAAATTATTACCATCTAAATTTTGTGTTACTAATAACCAAACTAAATAAAATAAAGCTCCTCCAATTAATAAAATTCCTAAGCATTTAATTAATATATTACCTTTATTATTAGTATCTTTCATAATTAATAATATATCATTTATTACTTCCTTAATTTTGATTTGTTCTATCTTATTATCTATTCCTAAATACTTTGTTTTAAAGCCCATTAATATAAATATCTCTTTTATATTACTATAATATTTACTATATTCTAAATAACTATCTTTTACTTTATTTCTAAACATTCTTGTTAATTTTGAATATCTTTCTATCTTTTGTTTAGTTACCTTATCTCCCCAATTATATAATTTATCTATTAATTTACTTCTATAATTATTATCTGTAAGTATTACAACATCTTCATTTTTATTATCATCTAAATAAGTATACATATCATAAATTTCCTTAGCATTAGTTCCATCATCTAAACATATATATTCTCCAATAGCTTCTTTAATTCCTAATTTATAAACTTCGTTTATCGAATAATTTCTAAGTAGTGAAATTATCTTTATATGAACCATATCATTATTATATAAATCTTTTAAAGTATCTAAAGTTTCATCATTTGAACCATTATCTATAAATATTAATTCATATTTTATATTATCTAAAACATTTTTTAAATCATTATATTTATTTAATATCTCATCTTTAATATTAAAGCATGGGATTATAATACTTAACTTCATCTTAACACCTCATATCTATTATATCATACAACCTCTCTTATCAATAAATATAATCTTGATAATACAATGTATTTTTGTTATTATTATATATAATAAAGGGTGATTGGGATGAATAAGAAGTGGATGATACTAACTTGCTTTTTTTCTATATTAACTTTGATTTCATCTATTATTTGTACATGCCTAGTTTTCTATAATGAAAAAGCACGTACTGACATTAATAGTAATAAGGTTTTGGCTAGTAATTACATATATAAAAGTACTTTAATTACCTATAATCAAAATAATAAATTAAATATTATAGGTATTTCTCCAGGATACTCATTAGAACAACATTTTTCAATAACTAATAATAACTCAGATACTATTAAATATGATATTGTATGGCAAAATATCAATTCTAATTGGTTAGAAAGCCCAAATAACAATGAAGATTTTCTCTATACCCTTTCATGTAGTGATGGTCAAGTAATAGAGAAACAAAAAATGCCCGTAAAAAATAGTTCAATTATAAAAAACCAAGAATTAAAGACCAATAAAATAAATGAATGTACAATTAAAATAGAATTCCTAAATAAAGGAAATAATCAATTCTATAGTCCTAATAATTCATATAATGGCGAATATAAAGTTATAATAAAAGAATAAAAGGAAGTGATAAGGATATGGAAAAGAATGAAAATTTTAAATCTCAATTAGAAACCCAATACAATATCCTTATCAAAGCCAGTGAAAAAAAAGAACAAAAAAGATATATATGTATTTTAATTATCTTAATATCAACTCTCATAGCTGTTATTATAAGTATAATCTTTGCTTATAAAGCATATCAAAGCTCGAACGAAATAAAAGGAAAAGAAAAGAATTCTAATACTTACTATGAAACTTTATCAGTTATTTATAATGGCGATAATACATTAAATTTATCTAATATAGGAAATGGATACAATTTAGTTAATCCTCGTACTATTACAATAACTAATGAAGGTGAAGATGATATTATTTTTAATATAAATTTAAACTCGATTAAAACATCCCTTTTATCTACAAATAATTTAATATATACTATAAATAGTAATAATAATGAAAGTACAAATAAAGAATTACCATTAACTGATAAGACAATTATTAACAAACAAAAAATATCTCCAGGAGAAACAATAACATATACTATAATGGTTAAATTTAATGGTACTATGGAAAGTAATAATTATAGTAATTACTATAATGCTAAAATAAATATAGATATTCAAAATAATAAATCTGATTTACTAGAATAGAGGAGTAATTGTGGCAACATCAAAAAACAAAACTAGTTTTCTTACAATAATTTTTAAATTACTATATTACTTAGTAATAATTTTTGTTTGCTTACTTGCCATCTTCTTATTATATTATATTATCTCCTCTCAATTACATGCTGATGAAGAAGACTATAAACCTAAATTTTCTTTATATACTATTGTTAGTCCTAGTATGACTCCAGTTATTAATGTTTATGATATAGTTTTAAATGTTCGCCCAGAAACACCAAAAGATATACAAGTAGGGGATATTATTACATATAAATCAACAACTGCTAATACTGATGGTATGACTATTACTCATCGTGTTATAGCTGTATCACAGCTACCTGATGGTACCTATGAATACATGACACAAGGAGATAATAACGACGAACCAGATAGTTTATATGTTACATACGAAAATGTAATTGGTAAAGAAATTTTAATTATTCCATATTTAGGACGTCTTCAATTTTTAATTGCTAATCAAAAAGGATGGCTAATCTTACTACTTATTCCTGTAACAATATATCTTTTAAGAGAAATAATTAAATTAATAGATTTATTAGGTTTAAGAAGAAAAGTAGACAAAGTAGTTGGAACAACAGAAGATAACTTAATTGATCGTATAAAAAGTGAAAAACTACGTGCTAATGAAAGAAAAGCTTTAATAAAAGAAGAGTTATATAATAACGAAGTAAAAAAAGACTCTAAGAAGAGAAGTGAGTATGAGCCTTCTGGATTCTTAGAAAAGTATAAAGAAACAACTATTACAATAAATGAAAATAAATATTCTAAATCAAATAGTAAAGAACTAAATACAGAGATTTCTAATAGTTCAAAGATTACAACTCCAACTAAAGCTACTGCTGATAAAGAAAAAGTTAAGAGAAATGAACGACAAAAAGAATCACCTCTTATAATGCCAGCATCTTCTCGTAAAGAAGAAATAATTAATGAACAATATGAAATCTTAGATACAGATGAACTAACAACTAAAATTAAAGAATATGATAATAAAATAGAAAAACTTAATAAAATGATTTCCGATATGGAAACAATTCAACCAGTTAAAGAAGAAAACCAAGTTGAAGAAGTTAATAATTATTTAGAAGGTTCTAAAATAAAAGTGGTAAAGGTCGAAACTGCTAAAAAAAGAAACACTTCAAATAATAAAGAAAAAACAAATAATTCTAAAAAAGATTTAAACTTAAGTTATGATTTTGAATTTACTGATTTAATTCCTGTCGATAATATAAGAGAAAAAATAAAAAGACCAGAAAGTAAGGATATAAAACAAGTTCGTTCTTCAAAAGAAAATACTAAAAAAGATAGTAAAAATCAAAAATTAAATTTAAAACCAAATGATATCAAAAAGATAAATCGTACATCTAAGAAGAAAACAACGAACAATTCTAAGAATAAATTAAATTTAAATCCAAAAGAAATAAAAAAAGTAAATCGTCACTCTAATACTTCTTCAAAGAAAAAAAATACTAGTAATAAAAAACAACAAACTAAACCTAAAAATAAAAAACGTTTAATTGTTATTGAAAAAATAAAATAGGACTATCTAAAAGTCCTATTTTATTTTTAACCACGACGTCCGCCACCACCATGACCTCCGCCAGAAGAACCAATACGACTTCCTCCAGAGCCTCTAGAAGAACTAGTATTTATGTGATGAGATGTAGTATGCGAATTAATAAATTTATCTTCTCTAAAAGAGAAATTAATAGATGGTTTATATAAATAATCTTTTGCATCTTTTGCTTTTATAACCATTTTCTGTTTTGAAATATTCCAACAAATAAATAATGAAGTAATAAAACTAGCAATGATAAAAGCTAAAATCCATGGAATATTAAAAGGTTCCTTATATACTAAGTGTCCCATATCATTAATATAACTATCTTTTAATCTAGAATCAATCCCTTTATCATAATAAGAATTTAATTTTTTAAATATCGTATCTATTCCTTGTGAATAATTTTTAAGTATAAAATCATTATATACACTATCTAAAATTTCATTTATCCGTTGATTATCAAAATATAATTGAGCATCTCCAAAAGTATAAAGAGCGTAATAAGGTGATAAAGAAGTCGCATTTCTATATAATAATACACCACTATAATGATCATCATTAATACCAAAATCATTATAATCATAAAAATCTACAGCATAATTTTCATGATCAATATCATTAACATAATAATTATTAGTTGATATAAAGACAAAAGTAAAACCGGTTTCTTTTTCAAAATCTTCAATTAATAGATTTAACGAATTAATCGTTTGATAATCTAATATATTAGCAAAATCATATATTCTTTCATCTGCATTTACATAAGGAGTCTTCAAGATCTTCTCCAAATTATTATCATTAATACTCCATTTTTTATTTACCCCATAATGATTATTTTCATTTCTTTCATAAGTTGTTGGAGTAGCTAATACAGGTAAAACAAAACTAAATAAACATATAATAATAAAATAAAACTTTTTCATTTTACCTCCTTTATAAAATCCAAGCAATTGCAATAACTAAGCCAAAAACTAATCCAAAAATCAAAATAGTCCAAACTATAACTTTTAGAATATCTAAAGGAATATTTCCAACGAATTCTCCTGTTTGACCATTCATTGCAAAAATATAACTCTTATTATTATATTTTACATTAACCATCCATACTGGTAATAAAACGTAATATTTATTTTTTATCTTCGTTTCAAGAGTATTTCTAACTATATTTTTTTGACTATATCCTCTACAGTCATCCAAGAATGCATTTTTCCCCGATTCTAATGCTCTTCTTCGTGCTTCTACACTAGCTTCATCACTAGGCACATCATATTTTTCTGCGTAAAATCCAGACAAATAAGCATGATTATATTTAGTTAAGCCACTATAATCAAAAGGTTCAATAGAATTCATAATATCATTACTAAATCTTTTTGAACCATCAACTGGTATTTTAAAGAAATCCATTGACCCTGTTCTATACATTTTGTAAAACTCTGTTCTAGTATACTGTACATTACCTGTTGACCAACTTCTAATCTTGGTTCCATTACAATCGATACTACCAGCAATATCAATATCATATAACCAAAAAGGAATATAAATGCCTCTTATTTTTTCAATATTATCTTTTTTTGTAAAATTTTTAGGTACAAAGAGTTTACCTTTAGCCAAATTTACAAAGGCATCAATTGCTTCTTGTTTTTCCTTTTTAAAAGGAATAATTGCATCTGGTGAAAATTTACCAGATAATTTATTTTTTAGAATTGCTGTATTCCCACAATAGACACAGAAAGTAGCTGCCGTTTGACTATCTGCAACAATTTCAGCCCCACAATCTTGACAAGTATAAGTAACATAATCATCATAATCATCAATAATACTATCTTGATTATATTTAATATTACTAGCATTATTATGTTTTTGCATTTCCTCTAAATCAAATTCACTATTACAATATTCACATTTCCATTTTTTTAAAGAGGGAACAAACTTAATAGGAGCACCACAAGAAGGGCACTTATTATCTAAAGCTTTACTTCTTTTCTTCGTCAAAATATCACCTCTTATTTTCTAAATTATAACATAAATAAAGAAAACAAAAATTTTTTGTTTTCTTTATTTTAATAATAATTTTTCTATATATTCAACAACTCTATAAAGAATATAAGATATAATTACCAATAATAAAATACCACTAATAACTAAATCTAAATTAAAAACTTGTGTTCCATAAATTATTAAATATCCCAAACCTGCTTTACTTACTAAAAACTCCCCTGATACAACACCGATTAAACTCATACTAATACTAAGTTTAAAAGAACTTATTATTGTTTTATAAGAATTAGGAATAACTAAATATTTTACTATTTGATATTTACTAGCTCCAAAAGAATGCATTAATTTTAATTTAATTTTATCAGTATTATAAAAACCATCTGTAATAACAATAGTACTAACTATTAGGTTTATTAATATAGCCATTACTATGATACTTTTTGTATTAGCTCCTGCAATAATAATAATCATTGGTCCCAAAGCTACCTTAGGTAAAGAATTTAAACAAGTTAAAAATGGATCAAATAATTTATAAATATTTCGGTATAAATATAAAACAATTGATATTAAAAAACTTAATCCTAATCCAATCCCAAAAGCAATTAATGTTTCATATATAGTAACCCATATATGTCTAAATAAGTTATTATCATTATATAAGTTAATAATACATTTAAACACTTTAGTTGGGCTACTAAAAATAAAAGAATTAATAATATTATATCGACTTAATAATTCCCAACTAATAATTAATATTCCTAATATAAAACATTGACCTAAAAAGACTATTCTTTTTTTAAACTTTTCTTTCTTTAAAAATTTTTTTTGTTCCTCACTCATCATTTTCTAAATCTTTCCAAATCAATTCATAATAATAATTAAATTTTTTATCTTTTCTATTATTAGTTGGTATATCTTTATTATTTAATTTTATTTCATAAATACTTTTAATAACAGCAGGACACTTGCTTAATACAATAACTTTATCTGCCATACTTATAGCTTCGCCAATGTCATGTGTAACCATTATCGTGGTTTTTCCTGTATCTTTAATAATTTTATATACATCATCACTAACGTTTAATCTAGTACTAAAATCTAGTGCACTAAATGGTTCATCTAAAAATAAAATATCTGGTTCAATAGCTAATGTTCTAATTAAACTTACTCTTTGTTTCATTCCACCTGAAAGTTCACTTGGTTTTTTAAACATAAAATTTTCAAGTTTATATTTCTTTAATAAATCTATCACATATTCTCGATTTTCCTTATTTAGACTCTTTTTAATTTTTAAACCTAATAAGACATTATCTAAAATATTATAGTGATAAAGAA
>CALVJQ010000033.1 GCA_944332265.1 uncultured Bacilli bacterium | reverse complement strand
GCTTCTTTATTAGCATTAATAACTTCATCACCTTTAGTAGCAAATTGTTTTTCAATCGAATGACTAACTACATTAATTGCATCAGGATAAGAAATAAAATTTAAAATAATCATTTCCATTATTTTACTTATTTTACCTTTTATTCCTGCATCTAAAGCTATCTTATCAGCATCTATTATATATAATAAAACATTTTTTTCTTTTATAATCTTTTTAACTTTATTAGGTAAAAAACTATTTAATTCATCAACTCTCTTAGTTGTATTAATAACAAATATTCCATTATCTTTAATATCATCAATCATATCAAATTTAAACAAGTATTCATCTTTAGTAACAACAACAATCCCAGGATTAGTTACATAAAATGGTGCATTAATTTGTTGATCACTTATTCTAAGATTACATATTGTAACTCCACCACTCTTCTTAGAATCATATTGATTATAACTTTGAACATATTTATCAGTACCTGAGCCAACAATTTTCATAATATCTTTACTAGTACTAACCATTCCATCGCTACCAAAACCAAAAATCTTAATTTCTTGAGCTTTTAAATCAATTTGATAATCTTCCTTAGGTAAACTTAAATTAGTTACATCATCTACTATTCCTATCGTAAAATTATTCTTCAATCCATTTTTTAACATCTTATAAACACTATATATCTGATCTGGTGTTGTGTTTTTACTAGATAAACCATATCTTCCACCAACTACTTTTATATCTGTATCTTTTAAAATACTACATACGTCCAAATATAATGGTTCTCCCATACTTCCAGGTTCTTTAGTTCTATCTAATACAGCTATTTTTTCTACAGTTTCAGGTAAAATATTCATAAAATATTTAGAACTAAATGGTCTATATAAATGAACCTCTATTAAACCAATCTTCTCTCCCTTATTAACTAGATCGTCAACTACTAATTTTATCGTATCACAAACACTACCCATAGCAACTATTATACTAGTCGCCAGACTACTACCATAATAATTAAAAGGCTTATAATCTTTACCTGTTAATTTATTAATTTCTTGCATATAATTATTAACTATATCAGGCATTTCATCATATAATTTATTTCTTGCTTCTACTGATTGGAAATAAATGTCTTCATTTTCTGCCATCCCTTTTTGAATATTAGCTCCTACATTTAACATTCTTCTTTTAAATTCATGAACTTTATCAAAATCAACTAATTTAATTAAATCACTATCTTCTAATTCTTTAATTTTATTAACTTCATGACTAGTTCTAAAACCATCAAAGAAATGTAAAAAAGGTAAACTTCCTTTTATAGCACTTAAATGAGCAACAGCTCCTAAATGATTAGCGTCTTCAACATTAGTTGAAGCAAGCATACAAAAACCAGTTGCTCTAGTTGCATAAACATCAGAATGATCACCAAATATAGAAAGAGCATGAGTTGCTAAAGTACGAGCTGCTACATGAATAACTGCTGGTAAACACTCTCCAGCTATTTTATACATATTAGGAATCATCAATAATAAGCCTTGAGAAGCCGTAAATGTTGTGGCTAAACTTCCAGCTAATAACGCACCATGCATCGTTCCTGCCGCTCCAGCTTCACTTTGCATCTCTACTACTGATACTTTATCATTAAATATATTTTTCTTTCCACTATGACTTAAAACATCAACCTCAGCAGCCATAGGACTACTTGGTGTTATTGGATAAATACTTGCAATTTCACTAAACAAATAAGCAACATCAGCACAAGCTTTATTTCCATCTATAATCTTATCCATCTTAATCTTCCTTTCAACTAAATATTATAAAACTTTATTAATAAGAAAGTCTATTATTTTCCTCTTGAGTAGAAAATAATGCCGTTTCATTCATTTGTGCATAACTTAAGCAATCTACAACATTTGGTAACCAATAATCATTTCCATCACTTAATGGTGCATGAATATCTCTAATTTCTGATAATGTATCATAATCAATTTGTGAAGGATCCTTCCCAATCATTCGATAATATTTTAATATCTCCATCCCCAGTTCAAAGAATCCTTCTTCTTTAGTCGAAAAACTCCACCAATCACCGTAAGAATTTTTTAAACCAGCAGGATTATTTATCGAATTAAACATTTCACTATTAAAACCACATTCTGATTGTACTATTGCATACATTAAACAACGATTTATTCCTAAAACATTAGCTACTCTATCAATTTGCCCAAAATAATTATCATCTGATTTATATCCCGTATTTACATTCAAATTTATAGAACTCATTCCTAGATTTTCTGGTAATTGCTTCATACATCTAATTGCATACACTAATAACTCCTCTTCACTATTGGCACTTACAGCTTCACCCTTACAAGTCACTCCATCTATATACCCATTTAAATAACTATCACTTGTAAAATTATCAGTTAACTGTACTAATTTTTCATACACAACATCATAATTAACTTGATATATATCACATATATTTTTTATTAAATCTTTTCTTTCTTGATCTATCGTACTATGTAAAGCATTTTTACTTATATCATTTAAATCACTTAATGCATCAATATCATATTCTGCTAATTCTGTACTCTGTTGATAACTTGAAGCATTATTATATCCCGCATATATCTCCATTCCAGAACTTTTATCCATATAATATAAGCAAGAAAGCCCAATAGTTACAACTAAGCTTCCAATAATTAACTTCTTACCTATTTTATTTTCTATTTTCCTCTTAACTTGATGTTTTCCCCTATTATATTTAGAACTTTTATCTAACTTATATTTTGGCTTAACATAACTTTTAATAATCCTCTCACTTGCTATATTAGGATTATTATATAACTTTCTAAGATAAATTATTTCTTCATCCGTTAAATCAAACATTAAAGGTACATTCAAATTAATATATCTACCCTTTTTATTTATATGTCTTATATCTATATTATTAAGATTTCTCATAGTACCACCTATTATATTATAACATAAAAAAAGGAATTAACTCCCTTTCTTAAAAACAAATAATTTACTGAGAATATAATTAGCTATCGTTACAACAACTTGTGAAAATAATTTCCCTATTTTGTCATTAAAATGTAAAACAGACACTATTATAAACATTGTAAACATATCCATTAGTAAACTTAATATACGTGCACCAACAAAAGAAGAAATCTCCTTAAAATACTCTTTACTCTTACTTTTAAAAACATAAACTCTGTTGGTAATATATGCAAATGCTACAGCAAAAATCCAAGAAATAATATTGGCAATTTGCAATTGTAAATCATTACGAGGATCTAAAAAAGTTTCAGTACAGATAAAATATGTTGCCAAACTAACAACTGTTGTTAATAAACCAACAATCAAATAATTCCATAATTCTTCATTTTTATGGTATATACCCCATCCAAATCGCCAAAAACGAACTATAATATTAGGTTTATATTTATAATAATCATATAATTTATTTCTTTTAACTAAAATTCCTTCTTTAGCTTTTTCAATTAAAGGCAAATCATTAATTGAATCAGTATACATCTTCATTATTTCTGCATCAGGATACTTATCAAAAAATAATCTAACCTTTTCTTCACCATGACAATTATCTCCATGTACAATTCCTGTCTTAGGATCAATATCAGTAGCAAATAAATCTTTAACATTATATTTATCTGCTATTGGCTTCAACCAAAAATATCCTGATGCTGATATTATGACATCTTTACGATGTGTTTTTTTCTTTTTCCAAAAAGTTTTAATTTTATGTTCATGCGTTTGCCAAAACTCATGAACAAATTCATCTGTATCAGGAAATTCTTTTAAAAAAGAGAATATGCTACTTTTTACTTCTTCTTTACTTATTAACTTTAACAAATATAAAATAACTGCTTTTAAAGATTTTAAAAGATAAATAATTACTTTAGGTTTCTTTTTAATAGCAAAAAGAACTAAATCAACCCCAGAATCGCCATCATAAATAGTTCCATCAAAATCATATAAATCATATTTCATACGTAATGCCATATCTTACTTTTTACCTTCCTTATTTTCTTTATGATGATGGAACAAAATATCTGTTTTCATAACTAAAAACAATAATAAAATCATTAAAGCTACATAAAGAGCTATAGCTTGTTTACTATCACCTAAAACAAAAAATACACTAACAGCAGCAAATAATATATTGATTGCATAAATAATTAAGACTGTACTCCTAACTCCAAATTTCATTTTTAATAATTGATGATGAAAATGATCCTTATCTGGAGCAGTAATCTTTTCTCCTTTTAATAACCTTCTTAATATTGCTAAAGCAGTATCAAATATCGGAATCGCCAAAATTACTATTGGAATAATCAAAGATGTTAAAGTTGTCGCCTTAAATCCCAATAAAGCAATAACACTTATTGTAAAACCTAAAAACAAACTACCAGTATCACCCATAAAAATTTTCGCTGGATGAAAGTTATGTACTAAAAAACCCAAAGTAGAACCTAACATTATCAAAGATAATATTGTATCTAATCCTTGCATTTTATTTAAGATAAAAGCAATAATTGCAATAGTAGCAAAATAAATAGAAGAAACCCCAGAAGCTAAACCATCTAAACCATCTATCAAATTAATAGAATTAGTTATTCCAACAATAAAAATAATAGTAATTAAATAATTAAATGGTGACGGAAAATCAATATTAATTCCCAACATATCAACATGACTTAAGACAATATCTCCATAAAATGTTACAATACAAGCTGCAATTAATTGAAAGCAAAATTTAATTTTAGCTGGAACAGGTTTAATATCATCAAATATTCCTATTATAATAATCAAAAAACCACCAATTAAAATAGAAAGCATCTGCATTGAACTACGTGCAAATAACATATAACCGATCAAAAAAGCTCCGAATATTGCTAAACCACCCATTCTCGGAATAGGTACAGTATGAACTTTTCGGCTATTAGGAATATCCATTGCTCCAACATGTTCTGCACCTTTTTTTACTAATGGAACTAATAACGCGCTTGTTAAAAAAGTTACGAAAACTATCCAAAATATATGATGTCCATTCACAGTTAAATTCATACAACCACCTAAATATATTATAACCTATCCATAAAAAAAAGAAAGATTTTTTATTTTTTCTTCCTTTTCCCTTTTTTATTTTTTTTGCTTTCTGTTTCATCATCTGAAACATCAACCATTTCAAATTCTTCTGTTTTTAAAAAATCATCACGCATTTTTTTTAATTCTCTAGCTTCCTTTAAAGCTTTTTCTTTTTCTAACCTTCTAATTTCTCTTTTAGACAATGCTTTTTTATCTACTTCTTCCTCGCGTGTTTTTATTTCTTCTAAGATTTCTGTATCATGAATACTTTCATCTAAGTCAGTTTTAGTTTCTTCTAACTCATCTGTAAAATTATCACTATTAGCTTTTGCTATATTATTAATAATAGTTTCTTCAATATCTTCTCTACTTAATTCGTCACTATTATCTTCTTCTTTTTCTTCTTCCTTATTATTAGATACTTCCTTTTCTTTATCTTTATTATTTTCTAACATCTTAATTAATCGATTATTTTTCTTTCTTATCTTAGAATTTAAAGCCATTAGAACTATTACTAATACAATAGTTATTCCTGATAATACTGCAAAAACAACAGTTAACCAAAAATATAATTGATAATCTTTACTATCATTATTCTCTGATTCTACATACCTTTGAAAAGTACCTTCTTTAGTATCATACTGATACCAATTTTTTTCACCAGTACGAGCATTCATTCCATAAACTAAAACAAAATCATTTTTATCTTCTCCAACATAAGCTTTAACTTCAACATCATTTATTTTTATTTCTTTATTATTTGTATAACCAGAAATAAGCTCATCTGTTTCTTCAGGAATAAAAATAAATCCTTCTGTACCGATTTGTACATATGGCTTATACTCCCCATTTTTATAACTATATAAAGAAATATTACCATCTTCATCTTTTAATCCCACTAATGTATAACCCGTTATTTCACTTACAAAAGCTGGAACGTCTTCATCATTAATTTTAATTGTTGTAGAAGTATAATATGTAGGAGGCGTTAGTGCTTCACTCTTTCTTACAACTGTTAAATTATCATTACCAACCTTAACTTCAATTGGATTTAATTCTTTGCGATTAACATTTATAACATAAGTTTTCTTATTACCCTTTTCAGCAGTAACAATAACTTTGAAAACGTTCATTCCCTCAGTTAACTCTTTTTCTCCAGTTCCACTAATACTAGCAGATGAATCAGCTTTAGTTCCTCTTATCGTAATTTTTTCAACATTATTTTCAACTTCTAAATTATATTCATAAACATCTTTTTTAAACTCAGGAGTTATCTCATAATCTTCAACTCTTAAATTACTCAAATAAGCATTGTCACTATAGCTAGCTTCTATTTCAGCTTGTGTTTTAGCATTTATACTAACTGAACCTTTAGAAAAATTAATCGAGATTCCTTCATCATTATACATCGCTGCACTTTTTACAGTAACTGTTGATTTCCCACTTTTTCGTGCTTTAAAAACAAATTTTACACTTTCTCCACCAGTTATAGTACTCCCAGTTAATACGCATGATTCTGTTCCATTATTACCAACTGTCGAACTACTTAAGCTAAGTACTGATGAATCATAACTAATACAATATTCCCAACCAGCAGCTCCACTAGCATTTACTGTTACCGTTACAGTACTCCCAACAGCTACCGTTTTCTTATTACTACTTACCGATAAAGAAGCAGCATCACATACTTTAAATCCTACTCCAAATATAAATATTACAAACAATAAATACTTAAGCTTCTTCATTGAATCCTCCTATAACTTATAAATTAAGTTTACCTAATATTTGACTCTGAATCATAATTAAATCATTTATTTTAACTGCACCATCATAATTAGTATCTCCAGCATATAATTTATATCCTGTCAATTTACCTTTATTAAGAATATGACTTTGTACTAAAATTAAATCATTTATTTTAACTGCTCCATCGCCATTTACATCGCCTCTTACAGCAATCGTATATACCTTTTTTTCATTAGTTCCAGAAATAGTAATTTTATCCCCAGAAGCTAAAGCTCCTGTTGTTTTACTTTTATTACTACTATTAACTACACTAGCTTGACCTTTATTACTAGTTACAGTTTTAACTAATGTACTAACTTCTGTTCCAGGACTAATTCCATACATTATAGAGCCATCTACCTTAACACCCATTTTGCTTACTACATCATTAACTGTTATACTTTCACTAGGAACAACCTTCTTAATATCAACTACATATACAGTCTTTGATCCATCTTCAGCTGTTACTGTTAAAGTAACTTTAACAGTTCCATCACTTGTAAAATTATAAGTACCAGTTCCACTTACACTAGCTTTACTATCTTCAGTTTTAGCTTCAACTTTAATACTATTTGCTGAAGTAATAGCATTATAAGTATATTCTACTCTAACTGCATCAAAATCACTTATAGCTTTACCATCTATTGAAATAGAACTTAAACGACTATTAGAACTCTTATCTACTGGCTCCGATACATCAGGTGACATATTCTTATAAACTGGAATAATAAAAGTAAATTTTGAATTTAATAAATTTCCAGCTTTATAAGCTTCATAAATTCTTCCACCTTCATTAACTGGAGCATGTATATTAGTCATATATTGGTGACTAAAATCTGTATAACTAGAATATGTTGATACATTGAATTTTTGATAATAAAGTGTATCTTGTCCTTTTCTCACATAATCATTAGCAATAAACTCTGCTCCTCCAATAATCGCTTTTTCTGGAGTATTCCATGGTCTATTATAAGATAATTGTTCACACTTACTAGTACTATACTCATATTTACCATTACTATTTTTTACTATACAACTATTACTTTCCAAAAAGCCAGCCGCATAAGCTAAACCTCTTTGAACAGTATAATCATAATTACTATCAGTATATGAACCTATATTATAAAAATTATAATAACCATCTAATGAATAACCTTGAGCACTCTTTCTTCCTGTTGAAGTAGTATATAATCCAGTTATAGCTCCATAGTTAGACTTATTAGCTCCTTCTTGTTCACTTCTTGCCATTATATGAACTGGATTTATAGAAACAGTTACAGCTGCTTTTTCAAATTCATCAAAATATTTTGATAAATTACCACTACCAGCAATTTTCTTTAAGGCGTTATCATTAGAAATATTCTTAGAAGATTCTAAATCTAAAAATTGGAAAATTAATGATTCATATAAACTATTACGTGGATCCATAAACGAAGCAATTACTGCTTGATTAATATAATAATAATCTCCTTCTATATATTTACCATTTAACCAATAATTACTATTCTTTGTTTGTAATACAACTTTACCCTCTTCTTCTGCCGTTGCCTCATCTAAAGTATATTCCAATACATCAGCTTTAAATTCCCAATTTGGATACTTTGAATGTAAATGATATAAATATTGACAATAACTTCGATCAAAACCTTTACTTATTAAACTATTACAATAATTATCATAAGTTTCTATCCCACTTACATTTGTTGTTCTTTTACCAGCATCAACATTTATAACATAATTAGCAGAAACATAGCCCGTTTTATTTGTATCATAAGTTATTTTATACATATTACCAGATTTTCCAGTAACCTTAACTCCAGTTCCAAAAGCAAGCTCCGTAACTGCTGAATTAGAATTAGTATTAGCTTTATTATGAACTACTAAAGAATCACCTGTTGTCATTCCATTATAAGGATAATTCTCTGCAGCATTAATTATTTCTAATTTAATACTAAGTAAGATAGTTCCAATACCAAATAATAATATCAAAAAACATTTTATTATTTTTTTCATATTACAACCTCCTTACTATTTACAATTATAATTATATCATAGTTTACATACAATTAAAGGCAAGGACGTCCAAGATTGTAAAGTTACACTGTCAAAAAAACCATATTTGTTAACTCACCCTATTTATGATATAATTGACTATAGTAAACAAGTACGGGTGATTTAAATGAAAGTTTTAGCAAAAAAATTAAAAAAAGCAAATAAAATTGAAAAATTTTTTTATTTTTTTTCAATAATATTATATCTACTAACATTTATATACTTTATATATGGTATATTACAATTAAAAGGAATAGAGAATTTAATTAGAGGTATTGCTATTGCCTTCTTTACAATATGGTTCTTAATATATATACTATCTGGTCTATTAACAATCCTTGCGAAAAAGACCAAAACTTTTATTTTCTTAACAATTATAACCTTATTATTTTGTCCAGTATTTGGTGTTTCATCTTACTACATTAACAAAGTAATAGGTTCAATAAGTAAAATAAATAGTGAAAAGCTTACATATACGACTAACTTAATTGTTTTAAATGAAACTGAATTTAATGATGATTTAACTATTGGTATGATTGAATCAGAAGAAGATATTGAAGGTAATATTCTAGCTAAAAAGTTAATTGAAAAAGAAAACTTATCTAATAAAATTGAAACTTATGAAGATTACCATTCAATGATTAGTGATTTATATAAAGGTAATATTGGTGGCTGCTTTGTTACAAGTAACTACGCTATAACTTTCGGAAACGAAGAATTTGAAACTGTTAGCGAAGGAGAAACGGCAACACCAATATCTAAAAGAGTTAAAGTCGTTTACGAATATAGTGAAGAAATGGAAAATCAAGACAATGTAACTCTTAATACTAGTCCAGAAAAGAAAATCACAGAACCATTTACTATGTTAGTAATGGGTGTTGACTCTACAATTGATGGTTTAAAAGCTAATCAAGCATTTAACGGGGATACTCTTATCATGGTTACCTTTAATCCAAATACTTTAAGTGCAACAATGTTTAGTATTCCTCGTGATTTATATGTTCCAATAGCTTGTAATCATAATCGCTATGCTAAAATTAATTCTTCTGCAGCTTATGGTTCAAGTTGTGTAATTAGTACTGTTCAACAACTAACAGGAATCGATATTGATTACTATATTAAAATTAACTTCACAGGTGTAGTTGAACTAGTTGATGCCCTAGGAGGAGTAACTGTCGATGTAGAAGAACCAGACTTCCAATTTAATGGTCGTCGTGACTGTGGGGTAAATCGTATATGTGAACAAAACTCACTTCGTCAATTTGGTCAAGAAATGATCTACATAGATACAGGTATTCAAACATTAAATGGTGAACAAGCTCTAGCCTATGCTAGAAACAGACACCAATATGCTCTATCAGACATCGCTCGTAATCAACATCAACAACAAATTATTGAAGCAATGGCCCAAAAACTAAAAACAATCAATACTATTAATGAATTTGAAAAAATACTAGATACAGTTTCCAACAATATTGAAACAAATATGCTTCCAGAACAAATCTTATCATTCTATAATGTTGGTAAAGATATGCTAGTTAACTCTAAGAGTAATAACTTATCTATTAAAAAAACTTACCTATCATATTACAGTCTTCCAGTATACTTACCTAGGTCAGGAATGTACACAAGTGCTTTGGGTTACTATCCAGAATCACTTGAAGCTATAATTGATTTAATGGAAGTTAACTTAGAATTAAAATCAGAAAAACCAATTAAAACATTTAGCATATCATATAATGAAGAATATACAACACCATTAGTTGGTAAAGGATTAACTGGAGGAACTAAATTAGAACGAGTTAAATCCTTTATAGGTGATAATCAATACAATGCTAATACATGGTGTCAAAATAACGGTATTAATTGTGTTTTCGAAACTACAACAGGACTAGAACCTGCAGGAGTAATTATTAATCAATCAGCACATGAAGGAGAACTAGTAAAAAGTTTAAATTCAATTACTTTCTACATAAGCGATGGTTTAGGAAAAACTGAAGTTACTACACCTGAAGAACCTGAAATTGAAGAGCCTACAATTGATGATAACCCAGAAGACCCAAATGAAGATGATGAAACTACTGATGATGGAAATTCTGAAGGAGAAGGAAATGACAATGAAAATAACGAAAATGAAAGCACCAATCCTACTCCTCCACCTGATGAAACAATCCCTGGTGGACCAACTAATAATGAAACTACAACATAATAAAGATACCAAATATGGTATCTTTTTAAATAAGGAGGCAATATGCATAACGAAATATTTTATACAAAAAAAGACATTAAAGAATTTAAAATCGCTCTATTAAGCGATATCCACTATTATCCAAATTATAATTTAAATATCTTTAAATCAATTATAAAACAATTAAAGAAAAATAAACCTAACTATATCACCATTATTGGCGATATCCTAGATAACTCTAAAACAACAGATTTAACTAACTTAAAAGAATTTTTAATAACCATTTCTAAAATCGCTCCAATAATTGCTATAACTGGCAATCACGATGAAAAAGTAGGAGCAATGCATAATTGGTCATATTATAAAAACTTAGAATTAATTAAACTATTAAATAGTATCCCAAACATTCATTTTTTACAAGATAAGACTTATACTATAAACAACATTACCTTTTATGGTTTTAATCCCTCATTTGAATATTATGAAAGAGAATATGAAAGCTATCAATCATTTTGTGAAGAAATCAAAAAAACAAATTCAAAACTAACTGATTCAAACTATAATATCTTATTATTTCATAGTCCTATAAATATATATACATATTTAAAAAACAACCCTAATCACAACTTAAATAAAAGTGACTTAATCCTTTCGGGTCATATGCATAACGGATGTCTACCATTTATAATAGCTCATCCTTTAAACAAAATATTTCATACCTCACGAGGCTTAATATCACCAAATAGAAACTTATTTCCTAAATATGCCCAAGGAAGAATATACGAACGCGATGGTTATGTTTATGAAGGTATAACTAAATTAAGTCATTCTACAAAGTTATTCCACTACTTTGACTTTCTCTTTCGTAAAAGAGTAGAATTTATTACTATCAAACCATTAAAAAAGCACTAAATTAGTGCTTTTTTTATTCATATTCAGGTTCTAAAGTGGGTTGAAAATCAACTACACTCCATCTAATACCTTCTTCTTTGCATACTACTAAAGACGCTTCTTTATCATATCCCATATCAGAATCATAAGTAATTTTAAGCTTTACTAAATACCCCTTTACTTCATTATCACCAAGACTATAAGTTGTATCTTCTGTTGTAACAACTTCAATATTAGTTACTTCAGGTAATATTTGTTCTCTATCGCCATAAGTATCATCTAGTAAAGAAGAATATAAAGTATCCATTGCTTTCTTTTCAAACATATCCTTCTTATCATTATAATAATATTCTAAACCACCAACATCATACTTATTTATCTTAGTACTTAAAGTATATAAATCAATAGTAAACATTTTTGCTACTTGTGTAGCATATTCCTTTTCATCAACATTACCACTAGTTAAAAGTTTTTTTAATACTTCATACTCACTCTTAAAATATTTACTATCTTTATCCGTTAAAGTATAACCATATTCTGATAAGTTATCTAATTCCTTAACTTCTACAATCTTTTTAGGTGCATTATCTTTAAAGAGATATTTATAGCCAAAATATCCACCTACTCCTAATAAAATAATCACCACTAATATTATTATAATTCTTCTTCTACTCTTCTTCTTTTCTTGTTCCGTTTTTATTTTTCTAGCCACTTATATCCCCACTTTCTTCATATATTGGTATATTATTTCCTTCTTTAGCTATTAAATCATGAATAATAATATCATTAGAAACAATTAATCTCTCTTCAGCATAATTCTTTAAATTAGTTATATAATCTTCCTCTATTACAACAGAATTAGCTGAATTAACATTATTATCATTACCTATAATCATATATTTACCAGTTGAATTATTATAATAAACTTTATTAGTTACAAAATTACCATTAGGAAATATAACTATATTATCAGAACCAATATCATATATATCATGTCCTAACGCATACTTATAATCAAAATTCATCATATTACCTAAAGTAGGCATTATATCATACATTCCCATTACATTATCATTTACTCTTTTTATTTTCTTAGCAACACTCTTATTCTTAGTCCATATAATTAATGGAGTCTTTCTATTTATTTCATTAGCAAAATTATCATAATTAACATAATTAGGATCTCCTTCTTCATAAAGTTCTCCTGTTTCTGTATTATAATTATAATAATATTGATATTCTTTTTTATCTAACTTAGCATCATGATCACCATACAATATAAAGACAGTATTATCATAATACTCACTATTATTTACATAATCAAAGAATGTACCTAAAGCTAAATCAGCATAATGAGCACTAATTAAATAATTTCCTAATTTAGTACCTTTTAAATAATCATCCGTTACTTGTATCTCTTCTCCTGTTTCTTCATCTAACCTTGTATAAGTATTAGTTAAATCTAAAACTCCAAGTTCTTCATATATTTGCGGATTATACTCTGTTCCAGCAAAAGGAGAATGATTAGATAATTGAATTAACGTTCCCATATAACTAGTATTATTTTTTTCTAACTCTTCTAATACCGGTTGCATTTGTTCAAAGAACATAGTATCTTTCATTCCTAAACCTAAACGATCTTTTTTCTCATCATATACAAAGAAATCTTGAAAATACATATCTTCATATCCTAAACTAGGATGCATATTATTTCTATTCCACATACTAGAACCATTAGCGTGTGCACTAAAAGTATAGTACCCTTTCTCTTTTAATAATTTTGGAATACTTACATAATCTCTATCATAATATTGAACAAACACTGTTCCACTACTAGCTGGCATTAAAGATGTATTTAAAGTAAACTCTGTATCACTACTTGTTCCAATACTTATTTGAGGAAAGAAATTACTAAAATACATTCCCTCTTTACTTAATTTATTTATTGTAGGTGTAATTTCAACACCATTTACCTGCATATTAACTAAGAAATTCTGAATACTTTCCATATGAATAAAAACAACATTCATTCCCTCTAATATTCCAGTATATTTATTATCCTTATGTACTTCTTCACTAAACTTTTTACTATAAAATTCTTTAAACTCTTTAGCAGCTTCATCATATCCAAATAATGAATTTATTTTAGGTGTTAAACTTTGTATTAAGTCATTACCTTGATATAAAATAATTCCAAATCTTTGAACAATAAACTCTCTATTCCATTGTTTAACTAATCTACTAGCATCAGTCCCTGTAATATTTACTAGAGTAAAAGCTAAAACTATAACACCAGCCAAAATAGTCGAAACAAACATCTTTTTACTTTTTTCTATTTTACTTACAAAATGATAATAATTACCTTTTTTAAGTTTAGTATGAATAAAATAAAATAATATAGGAAATACTACATAAATAAAATCAATTATTCTAAATTTCTCAACAACAGAATCTCCTACTTCCCCAACAAGTCCCAATTCTGCTAATAAACTAAATGATGCAAATGATGTATAAAAAACATAATATACTGAATTAATAATACACATTAATGTAAAAATTAATATCCATATAAAATAATATTGAAATTGTTTTTTAGGTTTAATAAAATAACCAAAAGCTCCTATTATAATAAGTAAAGCTAAATCACATATAATAGGTTTATAATCAAAAGCATTACCAATTGTATAATTTCTTAAAATAATTGTCTCTATTAATGAAAAAACAATAAATGTTAAAAATAATCTATTTGAAGATAGATATTTAGATACTTTTTTTCTAGTTTTTTTTAAAAAATTAATAATCTTCTTTTTCAAACGAATCCCTTCTTACACTCCCAATTATACCATATATTATTAATGAGATACAATATCATTAATTTTTTAAATTTACACTTGAATTTTCTCTATATATTTGATATTATCTATTTACATGCAGGTGTAGTACAACGGTTAGTATGCGACCTTGCCAAGGTTGAGATGGCGGTTCGATTCCGCTCACTTGCTCCATTGAGGAATTTGCTCGGAACAATACCGAGTTTGATATATAAATCTATCGAA
>CALVJQ010000032.1 GCA_944332265.1 uncultured Bacilli bacterium | reverse complement strand
TTTCTTGGTTGCATTAGTAATATACCAAATCGCTTTAATTATGTCAACTTCTTTTTGCAATTTTTTTTAGATTTTTTAAACAGCAAGTAAAAGTTTACACAAAAACTAACTTTTTAGTATAAAAACAACGTTTCTTTTGGAAACATCTTTTCAAGTATATAACAAAAAAATTTTAATTGCAATAAAAAAATCAAAAAATTTAATTTTTTTTGATTTTTTCATATAAATCGTAATATTGCTTAACAATTCCTGCCTTAAAAGGACCATCTTCTTTTCTTTTTTTATCTATTAAATAAGATAATTCATTTTTCAAAATACTATCTAATTCATCCGAATAATGCATTATCTTCTTATGATAATTATATTCATTTCTATCTAGAACTCTAAAACCTCCATCAGGAAATACTCTTAAATCCAAATCATAATCAATATATTTAATAGATTTTCCATCAACAATATAAGGCGAAGCAATATTACAATAATAAAATAAGCCAAACTTTTTTAACTGACCAATTATATTAAACCAATGCTTTTTATAGAAAAATAAAACTGCTGGTTCACTAGTCATATGGCTACGCCCATCTTTTTCAGTTATCCTAGTTCTTCCATTACCACAAACAAGATACTCATCATTATTTTCCAAAACAACAGCTTCATCAGAAGTGTGTTCTAAACTACCATCGTGTTTATAGCAATAAATTTTTAGCTTATCTCCTACCTTAATATTTTCCATAAAATCACACATCCGCTAACAATTATAAACCATTTTTATAAAAATAACAAATAAAGACACAAACCGTGTCTTCTAACTTAATAATTCAATTGCTTTATCTAATTGTAAATCATAAATAGTATTTCCCTTAATAGAAATATTAACTATATAATCTGGTTCTATTCCTATACCATCAATACATTCTCCATTAGGTCTTAACCATTTAGCTGAAGTATATTTAACAATTGAATCTTCATAATACTTAATATTTTGAACTTTACCTTTACCATAAGTTGTATTCCCAACAACTAATGCCCCATAACTATCATGCAAAGCAGCTGTTAAAATTTCAGCTGCCGAAGCCGTATTTGAATCAACTAATAAAACAATATCATAAGTTCTCTCATCATTAGTTTCATCTTTATAAGTTTTAATATTATTTTTATTTTCTAAAGAATATATAACCTTACCCTTCTTTATAAATAAACTAGCTATATCATAAGCTGTATTTAAATATCCCCCCGAATTACCACGTAAATCAATAATTAACGATTTTATTTTATCTTTTTTCTCTAAAGATAATAAATCTTCTTGAAACTCTTCAAACGAAAGAGAACTAAATGAACTTAACTTTATATAACCTATATTTTTTTTATCTTCTTTACTTTTTATAACATCTTTACTAGTTGTAGGAATATTTACCATATCCGCCTTAACATTAAAAGATAATATATCACCATCTCTTAAAACTTTTATTTCATTTTCCTTTTCCAAATTAATTAAACTATTAATATCTTCATAATTATCCATACTAACAGCTGAACCATTAATTTCTACTAATTCATCGCCATCTTTCAAACCAGCTTTCTTAGCTGGTGAATCATCATAAACTTCTTCAATAGTAACTCCAGCTACTAAAATACCTAATCCTTGATAAGCACTATCTAACATTTCAGCCAAATCATCACTATCATCTTTTTCTAAATAAATTGAATAATTATCTTCCAAAAAAGATAACATTCCGCTCATCGCTGCTTTCATTAAGGCATCTTTATCGACTTCTTCATAATAATTATCAACTATCTCAGCATATGTATTTAAAAAATCTTGAACATTTTCATCAGATACAACTTTACTATCATATAAATTAGAAGTCTTTTTAAATTGAACATTTAAAATAATTCCAGTAAAAACACAAGACACAATTGCCGTAATAATAACAATAATCAATAAATCTAATATATCTAAAGAAAATCTACCATTAACTAATCTTTTCTTCTTATTCTTTTTAGCTTTCTTCTTTTTATATTTCTTTACTGCAACATTTTTATCATTCTTCTTACTAAGATTTTTCAAATCAATATCTTTCTTCTTATTATTTACCTTTTTCTTAGTATTATTATTTTTAGATGAACTAATATCTTTTACATTTTTTTTATCTTTTTCCATTAAGCCACCTTCTCCATAAAATAATATCACAAAGAAAAAGAAAGTTTAATACTATATAATTAAACTTTCATAATTATTTTTCTTCGTCTAAACCAAGTTCCTTTTCCATCTTAGCATAATCTACGATAAATTTATCTATTTTACCATCTTCTATTTTTAATAGAGTAATATCTCCTACTTTTAAATCCTTCAAATCTTTTTCCTTAGTATTTACATTTTCAGGATCATAATAGTCAATATTCATAACATTAGATAAATCAACAGTATATATATGTAAATGTTCTTTTGCTGCACTATAATTACCAACTAATATTTCCATATCAGTTGCATAATCTAATTCTTCTGAATTATAAATTGCAACATAATATTCATCATAAGGTCTATTTAATATTTGACCCATAATTGTAACATCATAATTAATAGAACCAGCTATTACCTCTTCATCCTTATTATCATCAAACAAGTCTTTAGTAACAAATGCTCTAGTTAATAAATATATACCTCCAACACACAATACAACAACTAATATAACTATACAAAGATTTCTTATTTCTTTTTGTTCAGTCGTTGCCGCATAATTAATTTTCTTTTCTTTATTTTTATTTTTTCCCATTTAAACCACCTTGTTTAAATTATAACACATTTAAAATTGAAAGCAAATAATTGTTTATTATATATAATGGTAAAAAAAGAAAAGAAATATACTATTTCTCTAGAACAACATCAACAACATTTAAAGAATCTGCTATTGATAATATTTCTGCTGTACTTAAATCATTACTCGCTAAGTAATAAGAAACATTATCTACATTCCAAGAAAGCGAATTACTACTTAGTGCTCCTATCGTATTTGATAACATTAACGGATCTCCATAAACTGGAATTATTTCAAACTCATCATTAGTATGCATAACTTCTTCAATTAAAACAAAATTTTTATCACCATTAAAAGTCAAAATTGCTCTTTCCCCTGCTTCTGTATCAACAACTTCCTTTTCCTTTAAAAAAGTATTCGCTGGTACATACAAAGGATAAACAATATCGTTTAAAATCGAGCTTGACTCCTGTTCTTCCAATTTCTCTTCATCTTCATCTGTATTACAACAATTTTCATCAATCATCTTATTTATATCAAAATCACTTTTATTTAAATTAGCTTTATAATCAATTTTAGAAAATAAAACACTTATAGCAACAATATCATCAGTATCATAAACATCTACTTTAGTTAAATTTTTCTTTTTATCAAAATACATTTTTTCATAACTTAAATTACTATTATTAGGGTAATTAACATCAACAGTCAAAATATAATTTTCATCTGTTTCTTCAAACTTCACTTCTTTAGATTCATCTATATCTTTAACTAAAGTATTTAAAATATAAGATTGACTACTATTATAAGGCCATTCACTAACAAATTTATAACTCTTATTTAAACTAGGAGTAACTACATATACTTCATCATTATTACGCAAAATAACTTGTTCATGTTCACTTAAAGTATTTACCATCTCTACTTTAAAATAATCATCATCCATATAATAAACCTTTATATCATAAGTAAATGTATCTTCTGCATTATAAATTTCCATCTTACTAGTAATCTCATATGCCTTAGAACTATTAACTTTTTCCTTAAATGAGTTAATAAAATCATCCTTAGTAACTTTACCACAACCTGTTAATAAAATAACACTTATAAACAACACAATTAATTTTTTCATAACACCAACCTTTTCTAATTAATCATATTTTTAAATTTTTATATTATTCATACATAATTCTAAAAAGATTGGAAATAATACTAATAGAAAAGGATGGTTTAAATGAGAATAATCAAAAAAATAGCATTAGTACTAACAATAATTGGTGCCCTAAACTGGGGACTTGTTGGTTTATTTAATGTTAATCTAGTTACTACATTAATTAAAAGTTCATTAATTAATAATATAATTTATATTGTAATTGGTGTAGCTTCCTTAATTAGTATTGCCTATTTCTTTGAAGAAAAAATGACTCTAGAAGACTAGAGTCATTTTTTAATTTCCTTTAGAAAGAACTATTTGTACTTCCTTAGTAACTATATATTGTAATCTTGAATCACTACCTTGAACCTTAACTGGTACAGAATAAGTACCTGTACTATATCCAGTTAAATCAACATAAGCTTCTATGCCCGAATTATTTTCATCTATTTCATTTAATGCAGATTCTACTCCTATAACTTGAACTTCTACCGTTCTCTCATCATTAGAAAGTAGATTAGCAATCAAACCATTTGGTACATTAGAAGTTTTAATTCCACTTATTGTAATAGTCTTTTGTTTAGCTTCGCCAAAATTCAAAACAACCGTTACACTTTCGTCACTAATACTTCTAACACCTGCTGGTTTAGAGAAAGTAACTTTTGAAGTCTTAGACCCATTATTACCTTGACCGTCTACATCAATAGAAACAGGTATATATTCTATACTCTCTAAAGACGCTTCATCTCCATATATCGTTGTTTCAAAACTATTAGCATCAGTGCCATTTATAGTAATAGAAGAAATTGCTTTACCACTAACTAATTCTCCTGTAATAGAAACACGAACAGGTACACGTTTAGAATAAGAATCTAATTCAACTTTAGCATTAATATTAGTTGCTACTATTTCAACATTATCAATAATTGTTCCATCAGCACCATATGCAACTAAATTAAGATTATCAATAGTATATGTTCCTGCTTTAGTAAAATCATCATTACTTAAATCTATTAAAGCCTTAATTGAAGCTATTGCATCAATTGTATCTTGTGAACCTCTAACAATAACATCTGTTTTTGAAAGCTCAACAGACTTAACACTTAATTTTTCATCAAGTTCATCTTGATTCATTAAATCATAACCAATTGTTTTACTTTCACTAACTTTTTCCTTAATTGTTACTGTAACATAAGTAGGATCTATTTTATATTCAACATTATCAATTGGTTTATTATAAAATAGCTTAACACGTACTGGGCTATCACTTGCTTGATAATCACTTAAATCAACAACAACTTTTTTATCTCCTAATTGCTCAGCAAGATAAATTTCACTTTTCTTTCCAATTAAAGTCATATCTACAGTTTCAGGAATACCTTCAATAACATAAGCATTATTATTATACTCAACCTCTACTGGTATATTAGTTAAAAACTTAGCATCATTATTTACTAAAGAAATTGCTTTATTATCAACAAAATAAAATAATACTACGGCAAAAATCAAAGATAAAATAATTAATGCATTTGGTCTATTAAGTAACTTTTCAATCTTACTATCTTTACCTAATTTACTTTGAATTTTATAAACTAATGTACTAATTGGTGTAATTAATATTTTATCAAACAATTTATATAAATTCTTCCAAAATATTTTGAAGGGATTTTTTTTCTTTTGTCTACTTTTCATCGTTATCACCTTCACTTTCTGATCCATCAGCATCATAGAATAACTCAGTTTTAGGTTTCAATTCATCTACCAACATCATTCTGAATTCATCAACACTCAAATTATAATGAATCTCATGATCTACAGCAATACTTATACGACCAGTTTCTTCAGAAACGATTAATGCCACAGCATCAGTTTCTTCAGCAATACCTAAAGCCGCTCTATGACGAGTACCTAACTTTTTATTCAAATTAGGATCCATACTGGTTTTAAACACGGCACCTGCACAAGTAATACGATCACCCTGAATAATTACACCACCATCATGTAAAGGACTATTTGGGAAAAATATAGTTCCTAATAATGGACTAGTTAAATCAGCATATACTTTAGTAGCTGGCGTTATATAATCCTGTAAAGAAACATCTCTTTCTATTACTATTAAAGCTCCAATTTTATTTTTTCTTAGATATTCAATAGCATCCATTATTTCATAAACAACTTTTTCTCTTTCTTCAACTGTTAATACTTTATGACGTCCTAATAATTTTGTTCTACCAATTGATTCCAAGAAACTTCTAATTTCTGGTTGAAATAAAACAATAATTGCTAAAGGTCCCCACTCTAAAACATACTCAAGTAAAACACCTACTGTATATAAATCGAATAAATCACTTAATAATTTAAAGACTAATATAATTAAAACACCTTTAACTATCAATATCATTTTGACATTATTCTTAACATTTTTCAAAATATAGTAAGCCATACACCATACTATACATATATCTAGTATCTTCGTAAACACTGACCATACCGTTGATAAAGTCATCCTATCACGCTCCTCTTTACGATAACTATTATAACATTTACACCTAACAAAAAACAACCTTAACCCCTAAAGATTCATCTTATTTTTTATTCACTAATTACCAAATCTTTTCCTTTTGGTTGAATTTGAATAAAAGTATTTCCATCGTTAACAAGAATCGAAGTCCCATCTTTAAGTAAATACTTTGTCTGTCCACTTCTTGAATTCTTAACTACATCAATTGGTACAGCATATCCATCACTAATATAATATCCAGAAGATGTTCCTATGTTGTCAATTTCTTGTCGCCCTTTTACATCTCCAGTTAACATATAATTAGACAATTGATAAACAATTATATTTTTAGCTGTATACTGTTTCTTAGTTACATAATCTGTATGTGAAACTCCATTTACACTTCTTAAATAAGTCTTACTTTCAGCATCATATTTATAGCTTGTTGTAACCAAATCAGAATACTTAATATCTATATTATTAGCCTTTATTGCTCCTGCCAAACTACTTAAATCAACCTCATCAATCGAATAATCAAGAAGTAAGTCCTTAGATGTTGTTTTACGATAACCCAAATCATCTATACCTTTATTAATTAATTCCATGTTAGTAAACCCACGATGTTCATAATTAACAGGTAAATTGCTATCACGATAAAAATATACATTTTCATAAGTTAAACCATTTATATTATTAACACCCAATTTAGAAATATCTTCTAATGCTTGCTCACTATGTCCCCAATGAACATAAATAGCATCATTTTCTAAAGCATAATCTAAAAAATAATGTCTAGCACTTCTAACTGATCCAATTCGCTCCGTTTCCTTATCCTTAAATATTGCCATATACCTAGTATATCCACCTTCAACAATCATTTCATAAACTAAATATGCATCTTGTAAGCCACTATGATAAGGTCTTGCTGAATCATGATTATTAATCATCACTGCAATTGGTCTAGTATTACTACTCTCATCAACAATTTTCAATTTCTTTTCTTCCACCTTAGGTTTAACGACTTTCCCATCTTCAAAATCCCAATTAATATAAACTAAGTAACCTAAAACTAATAACAATAATAAAACAACTAAAATGACTTTGCTCTTTTTCCTTTTTCTTTTAGCCATTATAAACACCACCCTATACTATAATTATAACACATTATTTTATATAATCTTTTTTACTCTATTCATAAAAACAAAAACCAAAAACAAAAACAATGCAACTATAGTAAAAACTTTAAGTAAATTAGGATAAGCAATAAATTCTTCATGAATATTAACAATACTACTATCCTCATATTTATTAATTAAATCTAAAGCTATACCATCTACATCTTCATATGAATTATAATTCTTAAAAAACATACGACATTCATTTAACCATTCTTTTACTTCTCCTATATCAGAATTCATCTTAACAACATCTTCATATAATCTTTTTAACTCAGTAACTGTTTCAGGTATTTCATATAAAGCAGGTACTAAAGTAGGAATACTTAAATCATTACCATTAATTTCTTCGTATATAGAAGCAATATTATATAAAATATTTTCTCGATTTTTCAAACTAAAAAACTCTATATTATAAGAAAAGCCATCACTAATAGTTCCCATAGGAACAGTAATAGAAGGATATCCTATAACACTACCCAAACTACTACCAGGACTAATATTACCCGTTTTATTGTATTTAAAAACTCTATTTTTTAAAGTAGGATACAAAATAATATCTAGATCATATTCTTCAAAAACCGAATCAACATACAATCGATATTTACTTTTTTTCTTATCACGTGATTCTTTACTTTTATATTCACCATTGCATCCTTTTTTATAACCACTTAATCTTTGAACATGCAACTTAGAATCAGCTAACTCCTCAAAACTTCTTATTGTCCCAGTCGTTCCTTTAATATATTCATTAAAATTATCACACATTGTAATCCCTGCATATGTTGAAGTAGCAATATCTATATTTTCCTCTTTAACAAAATCATCTAAATAAATTATATTGGCTCCTTCTTTTTCTAATTTTTCTATACTTTTTACTAATAAATCATATATTTCTGTATCAGTCTCACCAAATACTCCTGACTTACTGCTATCTCCTTTTACATACTCCGTTGGAACTCCAATATTTATTCCATCTAAATTTTTAAGTTCAATTTTTATATCTTCTTTATCATATTGAATAGTATATTCATCTTTTTCATCTTTACCCGAAATAATATCAAATAATAACATATTATCTAAAACATTTCGACTTAAAACACCAACCGTATCACGTTCAATATCATATGGAATAACCCCACTACGACTAACAGAACCTAAAGTTGGTCTTATTCCAACCAACCCAGCTCCACTTGCTGGTAATCGAACAGAAGAATTAGTATCAGTTCCCAAAGCTGCTGCAGCAAATGCTGCACCAACAGCAACTGCTGAACCACCACTACTTCCATACGGAGTATACAAAGGATCAAAAACATTTCTTACATATCCATATGAACTATATGAATTAGAAGCCGAAAAAGCTAACTCACTCATATTAGTTGAGCCCAAAATAATAGCTCCCTCATCTATCAATTTCTGAACTACTGTCGCATTAGAAAGTGGATAATTATCCGCTAAAGCCTTTGTTCCACCAGTAGTAGGTATTCCAACGACATCAATATTACACTTAACTAATATTGGAATACCATGTAATCTTCCTCTAATTTTACCATTTTCTCTTTCTTTATCTAACTTCTTTGCTTCTTCTAATGCTTGGGGATTCAATTGATTTATTGAGTTATACATTTCATCATATGCATCAATTCTATCTAAATACAAATTAACTAATGTTTCACTATTCAAATATCCTAAATCCAAAGCTTCTTTTAATTCACTAATACTTAAATTAGTAATATCAACAGGAGCTTTATAATAAGCAAAAACATCTACATTAAACAAAAAAAGAGAAAAGATAAATACCAAAAAATATTTTTTCATATCTACCCTATCTCATTCTTTTAGATTCTCTTTGTAAATCTCTTTCTTTTATCGTTTCACGTTTATCATATAATTTTTTTCCTTTAGCTACCCCCAATAATATTTTTACCTTATTATTTACAAAATAAGCTTTTACTGGAACTAAACTATATCCTTCACGTTCAATTTTTTCTTTTAACTTTCTTATTTCTCTTTTATGTAAAAGCAACTTTCTTGTACGACGCTCTTGATGATTAAATTGATTTCCTTCTTCATATTTAGCTATATACATATTAACTAAATAAACTTCACCATTACGAATGAGAGCAAAAGTATCTCTTAAATCAGCAGAACCTTTTCTTAAAGATTTTATTTCTGTCCCTTTAAGTTCAATTCCACACTCAATAGTTTCTTCTATAAAATAATCAAAATTAGCTTTCTTGTTCTTTATTTCCATTTTCATCAACCTTTACTAATTCAAAGTCTACCATTGAAGTTTCCTTAGAAGCTGCAACGCACTTAACTCTGACTTTATCCCCTAATCTATATGTTTTCTTTGTTGATTTACCAATCATTGCTAGTAAATCTGGTACATAAGTAAAATAATCTCCTTTTAAAGTTTGAACATGTACTAATCCTTCAACTAAATTTGGTAATTCTACAAAAAAGCCAAAATTAGTTATTGTATTAATAATACCATCATATTCTTCGCCAATATGATCTTCCATATATTCAGCCATCTTCATATCCAAAACATCTCTTTCAGCATCAACAGCCGCAACTTCTCTTTCAGAGGAATGTTGTGCAATATCAACTAAGCTATTATCCAAAGTTTGAATTGTTGTCATTGACATATCTTGTTCTACTAAATATTTTTTTAATAGTCTATGTACTACTAAATCTGGAAATCTTCTAATTGGACTTGTAAAATGTGTATAAGCGCGACTAGCTAAACCAAAATGACCAATATTATCTTTACTATATTCAGCTTTACGCATACTTCTAAGTAACAAACTAGATAATATTTCAAATTCCTTTTTTCCAGCCAATTGATCTAATATATTTTGCATTGACTTAGGAGTTAACTCATGAATATTCCCTTTTAATTTATAGCCTAAAATATTTACTAAATTCATAAAATCATCAACTTTTTCTGGCTTAGGTACATCATGAACACGATATATAAATGGCAAATCCATATTATAAATATGTGTAGCAACAGTTTCGTTAGCGGCAATCATAAAATCTTCTATTAACATTTCGCCTTCTTCACGAACTCTCTTAACAACATCTATTGCTTTACCATTTTCATCTTGAACTATTTTTGCTTCATCTAAGTCAAAATTAATATAACCTCGACCATTCTTCTCCTTACGTAAAATCTTATGTAATTCATTCATTAATTTTAAATCTTCTACAAATGGAACATAATCAGGAGCAACAATATCTCTTAATAAAATGTCATTTACTTTTTTATAAGTCATCTTTTTACTACTCTTTATATAACTAGGGAAAATATCATAATCAACAACTTTGCCCTTATGATCTATTTCCATTACACAAGACATAGTAAGACGAATTACTCCTTCATTTAAAGAACAAATTCCATTTGATAACTTATGAGGTAACATCGGAATAACTGTATCAGCTAGATAAGAAGAAGTTCCTCTTTCATAAGCAGCATCTCCTAAAGCCGTATTTTCTCTAACATAATGAGAAACATCTGCTATATGAACACCCAACTCATAATTTCCGTCATCTAACTTTTTAATACTAATCGCATCATCAATATCCTTAGTATCATCACCATCTATTGTAAAAATAACTAAATTAGTTAAATCTTTTCTTCCTACTAATTCTTTATCACTTACTTCATTAGGAATATCTTTTAATTCTTTTTCTACTTCTTCTCCAAAATCCTCATATATACCGTGTTTATAAGCAATACTTAAAATATCAGTTCCTGGATCATTTTTATGACCAATTATTTTAACAACTTGAGCAAGATATTTATGTTTATTAATCTCTTTAACAACTTTAACTAATACCTTATGACCTTCAACACAATCCTTTATACTATCGTCAGTTAACTGAATATCAATATCTCTTTTATCATCATCCAATTTAAGAAAAGCTACACCCTTCTCATCAAATTGAATTTCTCCTACTAAATTTTGTAATTCTCTTTTCAATATTTTAATTACTTTAGCTTCTTTTCTAACACCTGAAGGAAAAACTTCTGCTAATACTATATCATCATGAATTGCTCCATTCATATTCTTTTCTTCTACATATAAATCATCTTCTTTATCCAAAACGATAAAGCCAAATCCTTTTTTATTAACAGAAAGGCGACCTATTTTTAAACCAGGACAATTATCTAACAATATATATTTACCTTTTTTAGTATAAAAAACAATATACTCATCAATTAATTGATTCAAAGTATCTTGTAACTCTCTTAATTCTTCACTAGTTTTCAAACCTAACAAATCATTTATTTCAATAATTTCTTTAGCTTCATGAATATCCTTTAATAAATTTAATACTTTATCTCTCATAAAATGTCACCTTTATTCCCTCTTTTTATCATAAATACCTACTATTAAATATATCACATCTTATATAAAAATAATAGTCCAAAAAAAAAGAGTAATTGCTTACCCAATAAATAATATAAACGAAATAACAAAAAAAGCAACGCCTAAAACAATTGTTAATCTCGTAATAAATAATTCTACACCACGTTCTTTTTGATTTTGAAATAATACGTCATTTCCTCCAGATATAATCTGACTTGCATCACTTGCTTTACTACTTTGCAATAATACAATTGCAATTAATAAAATAGATACTACTAAAAGTGCAATTTCCATATAATCACTTCCGTTCTGTTAAATAATTTACCATATATAATAAGAGAAATCAAGAAAAAAGACCAACATTGGTCCCTTTTACTTAACTATTTGCAAAATTTCCTTTGCACGTTTTCTAAATAACATACCAGATAATATATCTAATAAGCCACTAGCCATTAAAAACAAGCCCGTTAATCTAGTAATTAACATAAACCCCTTAAATGGATTAAAGCTTACTAAAACACCCATTAAAATAGTTAAAATACCTATAAAAGATACTAATGGATAAATATCCTCATTAGCTTTCATAAATTTATATCCATAATAAATCTTTTCTATACCATTTACTAAAAGCCATCCACAGAAATAAACACCCATAAAATTCAAAGCATTTAAAGGACTAAAAATAACAAATACACCTAATATAATCGCAGCTACTCCTAATATCAAATCAATAGCAAAAAACTTAGTCCCAAGTCCATCATATATATACCTAATTAAATAAAATAAACCATGTACTAAAATAATAGCTCCTAAAACAATTACTATTATCTTAGTAGAAACATCAGTAAATATAATAAATAAAATTCCAACTATAATATCTAATAACGATGTTAAAAAAGAACACAACATCAACTTTCTAAATCTATCTACAACTTTCTTCATAAGAATCCACCTCTAGTATAATTTTAAATCATAACTAAATATATTGCAATATTTTTTATATATGATATAATAACCTCTTATTTATAGAAAGGGGATACACATGAAACTTAAAAATCTCTCCATCTTCGAGTTTGACAAGTTTGCTAAAGATCATCCATTAGGAAGCTATCATCAAACTTCAAATTACGCATTACTTGCTTCAGAACAAGGATATGAATATGATTTATTAGGATTTGTAGATGATAACGGCACAATTCATGCTGCATCCCTAATTCTATCAAAAAAATTAGGAATGTTTACCAGATATGGATATGCTCCAAAAGGTTTTCTTATCGATTATTATAATCAAAAACTATTAACAGATTTTACTAAAGCTTTAACTAAATACTATTATAAAAAAAACTTTGCTTTTATTAAAATAAACCCTGAAATTGCAATAGGTACAATAAATCACAAAGAAAAAAGAATAATATATAATCAAAATCAAATAATAGACAATACTCTAAGAGCATTAAACTTCCGTAAGTTAGAAGGAGCAAAACACTTTGAAACTAAAATTCCTCAATTTAATGCTGTCCAAATATTAAAAAATACCAATTTACGAACTATAAATAAAAATACACGTAATAAAATAAATAAAGGTATTAAAAATGGATTAACTTTAATAAAAGGTGAAAGAAACGATATAGAAATACTATATGAATTTATAAAAAATAAAGTAACCCATCCAATTAATCATTATTATAATTACTATAATGCATTCTCTCGAGATAATAGCATTGATATTTTCTTAGTTCAAATCGACTTTGAACAATGTTTAATTAATCTCCGCCAAAAATACGAAGAAGAATTAGAAAAAAACAACCTTATTGTAAAAAAAGTTATGTCTAATCCTAACGAAAACAACCTAAGGCGAAAACTTAGTTCAGATAATGCTCTAAATACTTACCGTGAAAATATCGCTATCGCTACTAGACATCTAGCTATGAATAAAACGGCATACATTGCAGGAGCTATAACAATAAAATATAAAAATCGTGTCTATATTCTCATAAGTGGTTATAACCCTCAATTCAAAAAATTCTGTCCTAATTACTTCCTACACTATAAACTTATTGAATACTATAAAAAAGAATATGACTTCTTAGATTTAAATGGAATAACTGGAGACTTTAATGGTACAAATCCTTACAAAGGATTAGATGAATTTAAACTTGGTTTTAATCCTTTAGCTTTTGAATATATAGGAGAATATGATTTTATAATTAATGACGGCCTATATAAAAGCATGGATCAAAGTGGTCAACTAGCTAAAGAATTTAAAAGAAAAGAAAAAAGTATTAACCAAAATTAATACTTTTTTAATTACCATAAACTTCTATTCGACACATTTTTTCTTTCTCTTCATTATAAAATTTATGTAACTCATAAACATGTTTATTAATATCTTTAACTATTTCCTCATAATCATGTTTACCTTCTAAAGTAAGAATTGCTACCACATAAGGATCATCATCATAAACAATACCTATATCATGATAATAATAACTATATTGACCATACTTATGCGCTGCTAATATTCCTTCATCAGGCAATTCCAAATCATTCTGTTCAGCTTCAATAAAATAAGACTTTAATTCAGCACCTAATTTCGGATTATTATTAATAAAATCATTAATTGCTTTCATATATATAATAGCATCATATACATCTATATTTCCAAAATTATCTGCACCAATCAATGTATTTTTAGCTCCTAAACTATTGCCAAACTCTTTTAAATTACTTTTCCCAATATAACTAATTAACATTTGATGTGCACTATTATCACTAACAGTTATTGCATACTTAACTAAATCCCTTAAACTAACTTCAGTACCATAACTTAACTTACTCATTTCCTTACTAGAACTCCACTTATATTTTGAAGTATAAGTCATAGTATCATCTAAATTAATTTCTCCAGACGCAGCCTTAGTATAAATATAAAGTGCATCTAAAGACTTAATTGTACTAGCAGCATAATAAATAACATCTGAATTATAACTAAAATTAAATCCACTATTTAAATCTTCATACAAAACACTAGTCTCATAATTATCTTTTAAATAATTAATTAATTCATCCTTTTTTAAAATAACTTCATCAGATAAACTATCTTCGCTATAAGGTTTATCTAAACAATCTTGAAATTTATTAAATAATTCTTTTTCTCTTAATTCTTCTTCTTTTTGTAAATCATTATTATTAAATATTAACTCCCCATTATCATCTTTCTTAATAAAGAAATAACCAACAATTAAAAAGATAAAAATTATAAACAAGATTACACCAATTATAATAAATTTTCTATATTTAAAAGAACTCTTTTCATAAGTTATTACTTCTTCTGGTTCATTAACTCTATTATCTTTATATTTAATTTCTCTTGTAACTTGTTCTTCTTTAGTTATTTCTTCTTGTAAATCACTAACCTTAGTTTCTTCAGTAGTTTCGATTTTCTCTTTTTCTTCTAAAGCTTCTAAGCGATCAAACTCTTCAATTGCTTCACGCAATTTTTTTAAGTTCTTTTTATTATTTAAATCGAATTTCTCATCAAAACTAATTTCTCTTGTAATAATTAAATCTTCTTGTTTAACTTTATTAGAAACATCTTTAGCATTTACGTCAGTTTCTTTTTTTATAAAAGATTCTTTTGCTTCAGCTTTTTTCTTCTTTTTAGCTTTTATTTGTTCATAAATTTCATCATTAGTAAGTTCCTTATGAACAATATCTTTTACTTTATCATTTTTCTGTATCTTATTATTAGAATCTTTCGTTTCTTTTCTTTTAGAACTAGTTGATTTTTTATTTCTTTTTTTACTCATTATTTGTTCTAATAATTCTTCATTAGATAAATCACTAGCTCTCTTTTTCATAGAAGATTTATTTGTTTTTTTATTTGCCATATAACATCTTCCTTAATAAGCTATTTCTAAAACATTATAACAAACAAAAAGCATAAAAAAAAGTGAAATCACTTTCACTTTTTTATATTAGACATAAATTATTCAACGATTTCAGTAACAACACCAGCACCAACAGTACGTCCACCTTCACGAATAGAGAATTTAGTACCATTTTCTAGTGCAACTGGAGCGATTAATTCAACTTCCATATCAACATTGTCACCAGGCATAACCATTTCTACACCTTCTGGTAGAGCTATAACACCAGTAACATCAGTAGTTCTGAAATAGAATTGTGGTCTGTAGTTTGCAAAGAATGGAGTATGACGTCCACCTTCTTCTTTACTTAGAACGTATACAGAACCTTTAAATTTATGATGTGGAGTAACTGTTCCAGGTTTAGCTAAAACTTGTCCACGTTCAACTTGATCTCTTGAAATACCACGTAGTAATGCACCAGCATTATCACCAGCTATAGCAGAATCAAGTGATTTTCTAAACATTTCAATTCCAGTAACAACTGTTTTTTGAGTAGGTCTTAAACCAACAATTTCAACTTCATCGTTAAGTTTTAATTCACCACGTTCAACACGTCCTGTAACAACAGTTCCACGTCCTGAAATAGTAAATACATCTTCAATACTCATTAAGAATGGTTTATCAACGTCACGTACTGGAACATCGATATAAGAATCTACTGCAGCCATTAAATCTTTAATAGCTTGAACATCTTTTTCATTACCCTCAAGAGCTTTTAAAGCAGAACCTTTAATAATAGGGCAATTTTCACCATCATAATTGTATTCAGTTAATAATTCACGAATTTCCATTTCAACTAAATCTAATAGTTCAGGATCATCAACTTGATCACACTTATTCATGAATACAACGATTTTTGGAACACCAACTTGTCTAGCAAGTAGAATATGTTCACGAGTTTGAGGCATTGGTCCATCAGTAGCAGATACTACAAGAATAGCACCATCCATTTGTGCAGCACCAGTAATCATGTTTTTAACATAGTCAGCATGTCCTGGGCAGTCAACGTGAG
>CALVJQ010000031.1 GCA_944332265.1 uncultured Bacilli bacterium | reverse complement strand
TTGTTAAAGTATTGGATTTTAATAGTAATCAAGACTATTTTGTTTTTTATAAAGATGAAACTGGAAAGCAAAGAAAATTTTTAAAAAATGATATTAGAGTTAGAGTAGAAGTAGAAAAATAAACTATACATAACACACATTATACTATATTACAATGTATATTATGAAGTAGTCAGTTACACCAATACATATCAAAACCAACTAGTCATAATATACAAACAAGGCACATAGAAACATATGTTGTCCTATCTCGTAGATAAAAAAGGAAGTGATTAATATGTCGAGAGCTTTAATTCTTTTTTCAGGTGGTAAAGATTCATTTTTATCAACTCTAAAAGCCATAGATCAAGGATATGAGGTAAATATTGTAACTTTTGATAATGGTCAAGAATTAAAAAGTAAAAACGTTATCAAAGAAGCTAAAAGAATACAAAAAAAATATGGTTCAGATAAAGTAGAAATAATAGGTATAAAAAAAACAGATTCTATATTTAGAGAATTAATCTGTTCTTTTTATAACTATGATATTCAATTTATAAAAGAAAAATTTGGTAATATAACTATATCTCAATTTAATTGTTTAGCTTGTCGTTTATCAATGTATATACTATCAATAATTATATGTAAAAAAGAAAATATAAAATTAGTAGTTGATGGTGCAAGAAAAAGTCAACTTTTTGCTATTGAACAAGATAAAATGATTCAAGAATTTCATAAGTTATTTCAAAAGTTTAATTTAGAAATAACTTATCCTTTATTAGATGAAGAAGACGATTTCTCAATCAAAAATCAAATACTAGCTCATGGATTTGTTCCTAAAACTAATGAAAGCCAATGTTTATTAGGAATGCCTATATTAGAAAAATCAATTAATGATGAAATAATAGATGGTTGTTTAAATGTTTATATAAAAGAACTTTATCCTAAAATTGAAAAAATTATAGAAACATATCAAAATATAGATTTTCAGGAGAACTATATATAATGGATAATAGAAGTAAAAAGTTTATCTTTATTCCTTTTTGTTTAATTGCTCAAGCGTATCAAGCTCAAGGAATAGTGAAATATGAATGGAAAAGTTCTATAAGACCATTTATCGATTTAATTCTTGACTATGATATTAATATAATTCAAATGCCATGTGCCGAAGCAGAATTTAATAATAGTCTAATTAGAGAACCTAAAGGAATTTCAAAATATGACACTGAAGAGTTCAATGAACATTGTCAGTCATTAGCAGATAAAGTTACAAAACAAATAAAAGATTTAATAGAAGCAAATTATGAAATAGTAGCAATATTGGGAATAGAACAATCACCATCTTGTTGTGTAAATTATATATATACAAATAAAGGAATGGAAAAGAGAATGGGATTGTTTATGCAAAAATTATATGAAAAAACAAAAGAATTAAATATTCCTATAATCGGCATAAATAGAAAATATATAAATAAATCTTTAAAAAAATTAGAAAAATTATTAACTAATTAAAATTATTAAGAAAATAAAAAACCAATTAAATAATTGGTTTTTTTATATATCCATACCTTCAGAAGCATCAATCGTATAATTACCAGACTTAGACCTAATTAATTGATTATATAATAACTCAAGATCATTATATCCATATACCATTGAATAAACATTTCCCGAAACTAATTCTAATCGTGGTGCTCTAGTAAATCCAACAAAAGAATGATTAATAATACCATTATCAGTATATTTTAAATTCTTAAATTCAACAGCTGCATAAGTAACAGTTTCTTTACCAGTAGAATTATTTTTATACGTTTGAGTTATGATAGTATATAAAATATTTGATTTAGTATCTTTACTTACCAATAAATATGCACCTACTTTAGACCATTTTTTCGAAACACTAAAATCTGGATCAGAACCATTAGTTGCAAATACCTTAAGATTTTCTAAATCAACAATTGCAGTATCAAAAAATGTTTTAAGAGAAGTTTCATCTATTTCTTCTAATTTAAAATCGTATTCGCTTTTAGTATTTTCAGCTTTTTCTTTATAATTATCAAAATACGAATCAATATTAGAATTAATATTTTCATTATCAAAAATTTTTGAAATAACAGTAACAAAAACTATAATAAATACAATAAATATTACTACAAATACACCAATTGAAAAAGCAGCAACACCTTTAACTAAAGGTTTACCATATTCATCTACAAATTGATAAGCTCGCTCTAAATTCTTATCAGATAGATGGTTATATTTTACTTCATCTCTTTGAATATATAATGTCTTATTACAATACTCACATGTAACAGAAGTATCATTTTCATCGAATTTCAAACTAGCACCACAACCAGGACACTTCTTTTCAATTAATTTCATACTATCACCAACCTAAAATAATTATATCATATAAAAAAATTTATAAAGCAAATTTTGGGATTTTTATATAAGTATATGCTAAAAAGAATTAATATAATAATATTTCTGAAATATAGGTAAAATTGTCCTATTCATCAATGTGTGATATTATTCCATATGAATGGGGGATATTATGCAAGAAATATTAACAAAACAAAATATTATTAGAAAGAAAATGAAAAGTATTTTCAAAATAATCTTAAAATCATACAAAGAAAGAATAAAAGACAAAACACTCCTAGGAATAGGGGATAAAGATATTTTAAATTATCATCAATTCGCCTCTATATTTAACGACTTAGATACTATGGCTAATCTTTACTATGAAGCTTTTCTAGATATTAAAAATTTATCGAATCAAGAATTCAACGAATGTCTTTCAGAAGAACTATTTAACTTAGGAGACTTAAAAGGTGTATCAAAATATGATAGTTTTATCAAAATACTAATCGTTAACGCCTTAACTAGAAATGAAAATGGTAATATATACGAACAATTAGTTATTAAAATGAAAAATCAAGGAATAAGTCCTTTAGAAGCTTATCAACTAATTTTACTTGATTTACCACCAGTAAAAAGAGCATATTTTGAACTTATTCAATCTGAAGATTTCAATTTTAACAAGTTATAAGAAGGTCTTTTAGAAATATTAAATAATTATCATAAATCGTTTATGGATAGAGAGATATTACCACATATTACAAAAACAGAAGATTCTAAAAAATCAGCTCAAGCATCTGCTAAATTATTAAATAAATTCCCAAATATGAATGTTGATATTTGTATGATAAAAGACCAACCGAAAAAATTATAAAGGAGTAAAAATGACAAAATTTTATCTTGAAATGCCATCAATTAAAAGAAAAAATGAAATTATTGATTTTATAAATGAATTTGTCGAATATAACTCAGATATTAATGGAACAGGATCATTAGACAAGATATTAGAAGGATATACATTTGAAGAAGCATTAGAAAGATGTTTAAACCTTCAATACGAAGAATATGCTCGAAAATTAAACCGAAGTAAATCCAAAACTTTTCTTTTAATTAGAGAAAATGACAACAAAATAATTGGTTCAATAAATGTAAGATGGAATTTAACTGAAGAAATGAAAAAATTCGGTGGAAATATTGGATATTGTATTCGTCCTACAGAAAGACAAAAAGGATATAATAAAATAAATTTATATTTAGGATTAATAGAAGCTCAAATACTAGGATTACAAAAAGTAATGTTAGATTGTGATGTTAATAATATAGCATCAAGTAAAACTATGGAATCTTTAGGTGGAATACTAGAAAGAACTGAAATAGATCCTTATGATGGAATATTAACTAGTATCTACTGGATTGATGTACCACAATCAATTAATAAATATAAAGAAGAATACCAAAAATATATCAAATAAAAAGAACTATAATCTAGTTCTTTTTTAATGCCTTAATATCTCGATTAGTTAGTTCTTCAACTTCTCTAGCTACTTTAAATATCTCTTTACCAAACTTAAATGTACTAGGATAAAAAGAAACAGTGTCATTTTTTTGTAAGTTAGTTAATCCCTTTACATTACTAATATTAAATAAGTATTCACCATCTTTTGTAATAATTATTCCAGCTTCACCATCAAAGGAATAAACTTTCCCAATTTTTTTTAAACTATTATTTTCCATTAACAAAACCTCCAGATTTTATTTGTTCATTTTTTAATTCATTTATCTTTGATAGCGCAGCATTTAATTCTTCGATGGAATGCTCATTTTGCACTGCTATATCATGAGTTATATTACCATTAACATCTAAAGCCACATACCAGTCTTGACCAATTATGACATGAACATATTCAGTATCAAATATTTCATAATCAAAATCTATAGTCTTATAATAATTAACCATATCTATATTTTCAAGACATTCTTTAATAGCAGTTATTCTTTGTAAGGATACTAAAACAGATGTATTAATATTTTCTTTATTATATTCCAACGGTTCTAATCTAACAGCTTCATATATAGGTTGATTACTATCTAATTTAATGGCTTTAGCAAGATTATTTTCCCCAGTAGTAGCTAATACTACTGCATTGTACGAAACATCTTTATAACCAGTATATACATCTCTTCCAATATCACTTTCTGATAGCAATTGTGTTTCATAACCATCAAGTGCATAATACGGACTAGCAACTACATTTTCAATTGGCATTGAACTATCTTTACTTCTTTCAATTAATTCTAAAGCAACTTCCGTACAGGCATTTATTACATCATCATTAGAATATTTACTTGATACACTATGTCTTAATTGATTTAAGAAAACGGTATTTCCATTTCTAAATCCTGATACTCTTGATACATATTCGTTTGTTTCAGGATCTACAAAAACAATATGAAAACCTCGTGGATCAAGATTACAAAATTCAAATAAAGCATCTGCATGTCCATATGCTCTCATACAGGCACCAGTTCTTTCACCATGTGTTAAATTTCTCGAACTAGATCTGTTACCAACAATGACACGTAATTTCTTCGGTTGCTCCTCATCAGTTTGATAATCATGTATAAACGATGGAATAGTTACCTCATTAAATTGCATCATTTTAATTTGCATTTCACATGTCTTTTGAAGTCTGTCTTCTCGACTACAATGAGCCGCATTAGGTCCATCATTTTTCTTAACTAATTCGAAATCTTCAACCCCTAATATTATTTTATAATAATTAGAAATAGAAGAGTATATAGCACAACATTTTAATACTTTATATGCTGAAATTTGTACATTTATTGGTTCATTATTCTTAACTCTCAAATAATCATCGATTTCTTCTTGAGATTTTCCTTGTTGTCTCATCTCTTCAACAACAATATCAATTAATTTTTTTCTTTCTCTTAAAATTATCTTTTTTTCATTTTCATATATTTGATTAAAAGCATTTATAAAATTATAGATGTTAATACTATCTTCACCTAAAGATAATTTTTGCACTAACCCATTAAATAAATCATTCCATTCTAAAAATCTATATTTATTTAATAAAGCAATTAAAGCATTATATTTTTCTTCATCATTTATAATTTTCTCAAAAGATTCAAGATTAATATTACTTATAGTATCAGATAATTTCCTTTTAGGAGGATATATTGGTATCTTCTTAACACTTTTTAATAACTCTTCATTTTCCAAAAATTTTTCAAATAACTTAGGTAAGTTTTCAAATCTTTTAATATTTACAATCTTTGCTCGATTTTCTTTTTCATTTAAATCTCTTATATAATCAAAAATAACATTTTTAACTACACGTATATTCTTTTTTATTTCAGGCAATTCTTCGGGACTATATTTACTAACATCACCGTTTAAAAAGTACAATGTTTTCAAATTCAATTCTGAAAATTCATTCATACTCTCTAAAATTTTTATAAGTACATTAAGATTATTTTTAACCATATAATTAAATATTGCATTATATAATGATTTTGTTTCTAAATTATATTTTAAATTTGTATCCTTATATATATCTTGTGTACTTCTATATTCATTTCTTTTTTGTATAATAAAATAATTAGTAATCTTATTAAACAATGGCGCATATATATTTTGATTATTACCTAATTCTTGAATTAACATTCTCATAAACTCTGAATAATCTCTTTTATATGTATTTAGTAATAATTCATTGCCAGTAAGCATAATATCTTTTTCTAAATCATTAGGTATATATTTTACAATTGTATTAATTATTTCTTTTATTTCATCTTCAGTAATACCTCTTTGAATCATTACTAAAGTATTAGTATAAAAATTAATTATATCTTCATTTTCTATACTATAATAATTTTGTCTTAAAGAGTCATTTACTGATGTAATAATACTTTCATCTAACTTCCTATCTTTAAATACCTCAATAAATTTTGTTACATAATTTATATCTTTTTGTAATAAATTTTTAAAATTATCTGTCTCTAATAAAGTTAAAATTTCTAATCCATAAGTTTTTTCAAATAAATCATATACATCTTTATTATATTCAGGATGTTTATTTAATAATTCTGTTTTAATAATAGAGTAGGCATCATCATTTATAAGTTCTAAAACAGGATTATGTACTATATATGTAATAATTGAATCTATTGAATGTCCCTTCAAATAAGATTGCAATAATTCGATATCCAAAAATTCTTGATTAAAAGCTAAAGAACTATTATCAACATTTTCTAAATAATATTTTATGTATTCTTTAATATCTTTATCTTCTTTTGCTAATTTTAAAATATTATTATTAGTTGCTAATTGTAAATTCTTATACAAAGTATCTAAAGTAACTTGCCTATATTCAGGATATTTAAGAAATATTTCAATGTAAGCTACATTACCAAATATATTAGAAATACATGTATCAATTACATACTTAATAAAAATCGGATGTTTAATATTAGATAAATAATATTCTAAGTTAGAATCAGGAACAAACTTATCAATTAAATTATTTTCAATTAAATTTATAATAATATCAAAAACCTTCTGTGTTATTTCAGGACTATTTTGTTTAATAATTAACATCTTTAAAAGAGAATTAGTTAATATAACATCGTTACTTGTTTTTTTAGTTGTTATTATATTAAGTATTCTCTCAGTATATTCAGCTCTTGAAAGTAATTCCTTTAATAAATCATTTCGATTTGTTTTATCATTTATATCAAAAAAATCATAATCTATAAAATTATTTATCCAATAATCAATAATATTTTTGTATACAATATTTTGCTTACTATTGCATAACAAGTTATAAAGTGCCTGATAAGTTTCTTGATTATTTGAAAAAGTAATATTATCATAATCTAATAAATCATTATTTTGATTATTTGAATACAAAATCATGAAATCTATTGGCAAATGCTTATTTTTACAATCTTTAATAAATTCAACTAAATATGGTAAATAACTTCTATTTGTAGAAAAGAATTCAGGATTACTTACCAAATATTCAGTACAACTAAAAGTAGCATTTTTTATAACATCATTATTAAAATATCTAGTTAAAGAAAGAGGAATACCTTTTTTATTTAATAAACATTCTCCTAAACATTCATAAAATATTAAAGATTTTTCATCAATATTAGGTTTTTCACCTTCTTTAGTTTGAGATATAGTTCCATAAATATCTGCTGACCTACTAGACAAAGACTTCATAGTAGCACTATTAAATTCTATCTTTGCAAAAATAGCTTTCCATACTTTTCTAACTTTGTCTAAATCGTCCATTGTATTTATAACTGAAATAAACCTATTATATGCAGCAGTATCTATCACATCTATTTGATTAATCATTTCTAATATGTAATTAGAAGCAGTCAATTTAGCAGTAGGAATAATATTTAATTTTTGAGTTAAAGTAAGATTCAATGGATTATCTTTATCACAAACAATATTAACAAGTAACTCTGTTTTTTGTCCTTGCCAAAATTCCAAACTAGAATTATAAACATTAGATTTTAATTCTTTTAATCTCATTAAAATACAATCAAATATTTCAGGATTATCATTAAATCTAGGTAAATAAATATTATTTGGAACTAATTGTTCTTTACTTAGCATAGGTATCAAAGAACGCCATACATTATTTGGATAATTTATCTTATAAATAAAATTATCAGGTACTTTAGAAAAGTGAACATCCACATCTTTCAACAGATTCATTACATTATCTTCAATAAAATAATTTCCAACATCATCTCTTTTAATAAATGTTTTTAATACTAAATTTAAGTCAACTTTTGTAACTAAAAAATTAAAGAACTTAGGGTCAAATAAAATTTTATTACAAAAATCTTTATCATATCCATTATTCAAAGAAGAAAATAACACTTCAACATGATCTAAATTATGATCTAAATTATATATTAAAGCATCTATAAAATCATCTTTCTTTGTTTCAAAAGACAAATACAATGAATTAGAATAATAACATATCAAATGTATTAAGTCACTTGTTTTATAATATTTGATTATCGAAATTACTACATCAGGATAATTACTTGGAAAATCTGATGTATAAAATTCATTTACTAACTCATGATTTCTTTCTATTTCTTCAATTAAAACATGTCTTTTTTCAATCTGATCAATATCTTTTAAATAGGGTTTTTTATATGAAGAATATCTTAGAGCATTTCTATATACTCTTAAATCATTTATATTATCATTAATAAAATTATGACTTAGATTTTCTACAGTTATATTTCCTTGATCTAATTCCCTTAAAATAATCTCATTAATTTCAGGATCAGAACTATCTATATTATAAAGTGAAATAGAAGATAACTGATCTGTTTCGACACATCTATCAATAATTGCAGATGAAATTGTATATATATTTTTATATTTGTATCTCCCCATAGCATCAATTAATAATTGCTCAAACTCAAAACTAACTGGCTTCATGCATATTGAACCATAGTGTTGCTCAAGTTTATTATCTATAATAATTTTAATGACTTTTGGATTTTCTATAGAACCATATACTTCATCATTGGTTTTTAAGTAATCAAGAACCATTGGAATATAATTATTTATATAATCAAAAAATACAGGAAGAACTTGAGGAGGTAACTGTTTAGCAATATTTTCTTCACTTTCAAAAACATATTCACTCATAAATGAGTCAAAATCTTGTTTAACAATTATATCTAATAAAAAGGGGATATACTCAGGTGTCAATAAATCATCTTGAAGCTGATATGCATACTCAACATTAAAAGGATATCCTTCTTTAATTTTAGCTAAAAATAACGACTTTAATTCTGTATTATTCGCTATTTGTTCAAAATCGACATCCTCTAATTCCATTAGTCTATTTTGATTTAATTTTTCTAAGATACTATCCATACTATCACCTATTATATTTTATCACATATAAAAGAAAACAAAAATAACAATTAATTGGATTTAAGATAATAAATATGATATCCTAAAGTAAATAAATTTAACATTTATCTTGAAAGGAAATTTATATATGGATAATAAAATAACATCAATAGAAAGAAAAATTACTGGAGAACCAACAATAGTTAAAGGAACAATTGAAGAAAATTGCGTATTTGAAAATACTATTATGGGAGGATACGGAACACTTATTATTGATAAAGAATTTATTGATGATATGGCATCCATCGCTCAAAGTTTAACATTTTCAAATAGTTTTATTGATCTCTTTTCTCAAGTATGTAATAAAGTATCTGATTATTACACGTCAAATCAAAAAAATGAACTACAACGAGAAGAAACTTATAGTCAAAATGTTGTAGTAAATGAAGATGGAATGATTATTGGTACAAAAATATCTAGTTTAAAAGGCAAAAATATTTCAAAATGTAGTGAAAAAACAATAGCAGCCTACATTATCTTCAAATATTTATTTGATAATAATAAAATAACAAGACTTCCATCCTTAGTATTATCAAAACTAGGAGTTTTCGATTCAGAGAAAAGAGAACCACATGCATTTATGACATTTGAAAAAGAAAGTGATAATTATCCAACAAAATACTTATTATTTGATATTGAAAATCCTACTGAGATAACAGATGATTCAGGTAAAAAATATTTGGTACCAGGATTATATTCACTAACAGATGAAGAACAAGAATCAATTGAAATAGGTAACCAATGTTCCCCAACATCTCTTTTCGAATTAATAGGCAAATTTCACGAAATAGGTGCAAAAAGAATTTATGGCTCAATAATAAAAACGAAAAAAATGTAATTTTGAAAGAAGGAAATGATGAAGTATTTAAAATGGATGTATAATGATACATCAAATCAAAATGACTTTAAATATAATATAAATGGAGTTACTATAGCAGACAATTGGAATCCTGACGCCCAATTCGATCAAACCGGAGGATTTAACTTCACTAATGAAGAAAATGCCTTAAGATGGATATCTCGTGGCGACACTTTATATGATGTAACAATCCCAGATGATGGAGAAATAATTAATGTTCATAACATAAAAACTCCAAATGGTATCTTTAGAACTAACAAAATAATTTTAACAAACCCAAGAAAAATATCAGATGAATTAACCTTAGAACTTTACAAAAAAGCCAATATGCCAGAATACACTCTTTTTGAATCATTAGCTTATCTTGCTTTAAATGGCTGTATAAATACATGTCTTACAATAATTAGAGAACAAATAAACCTTACTAATGTTAGATTAGCTATGAATGAATACATTGGTGTAAAAAAGAGAGAAAATCAAAATACAGAATGCTATGAAAAAGTTCTTAGTATCCTAGGTGAAATAGAAAATGATTTATATATATGTATTCCTATTAATAAAGAACCTTACATAAAAAAAATAACTAATGATAATATAATCAATGTAACTGGTCAATCAGGATCAGGAAAAACAACCTATATTAAAGAAACATATTCCAATGACAACTACTTAATAATTGATACAGACGATATATTTAATGAAACAAGATATAATAATTCAACAAAAATAAATAAAGAACTAGGAACCTATTTTAGAACTAAATATAAAACCTTGCCTAATTTACATGAAAATTTCGACCTTATTTATCAAGAAATAATTAACTATTGTCAAACATATTCTAATAAAACAATTATTATTGATTGCGCTCAATTTCATGAAATAAAAGATATATCTATTTTAAAAGGAACTATTATTGTTATTAGAACATGTATTGATGAATGTTATCAAAGATGTTTAAATAGATGGAAATCAAATAATCCTAATTATTCTAATGAAGAATTCTCTAAGTATAAAGAAAGAAAAAAATCTCTCTACACTTGGTATAAAGGAACAAATACTCTCTTAAAGAAATTAAATAATTTAAAATAAAAATATATTCTAAGAATTAAATAGGAATGATGAAGTATGAATATAAATAAAATAGGAAATTTAATTGCTAGACAACGAATTGCTAAAAAAATGACTCAAGATCAATTAGCTAAAAAACTTGGTATTTTAAGAACTACAGTCTCTAAATGGGAAAGAGGAATTAATACTCCAGATATCTCTTTATTACAACCTTTATGTCAAGAATTAGATTTAACTTTTACAGAATTAATAAATGGTGAAAAGAATATATCTAATAAAGATAATACTATTACAGCAATTGATGCTATAAATTTCTATAACAAAAAGACTAAAAATAAATATTTAATAGTTTCTATAAATATAATATTTTTATTATTTTGTTTCTTCCTATCTTTAATAATAATTAATAATTATAATAAGTTTACTATGTATGAAATACATACAACTAAAAATGATTTTACTATAAATGGATATTTATTAGAAAGCATTAATAAAAAAGGAATCTTTATTCAAAATATTATATATAATAATGAACTAGTTGGAACAGATCAAGAAATAATAACTGATAGTGTAACTATCACTTTAGAATCAAATAATAATATTATTTATCAGTTCAAAAAAATTAGTAATGATAGACCAGAAAGATTATATAACTTATTATATAATACATCTATTTACATAGATTCTGACAAAGTAAAAAAAATTGATTTAAATAATTTGTATTTAAAAATAGAATTTGAAGACAATCAAAAAACACAAAATAATACTATTGACTTGTCAATAAATAACTAAAGAACTCCCTAAGAGTTCTTTTTAAATACCCAATATTTCTAAAAGAGCGCAATCGGCTCTTTAATTTTTATGATTTATAATATAAAATAGAAAATGAATTGTAGTATTTAATAAAGTAGGTGAGCTACTATGAAAAAAATAGGGATTATAATTATAATTTATTTAATAAGTCTTATTATAGCTAATGTTTTCTGTCGTACTGAATATGATAAAATAAGAAATGAATATCAAGCATTAATTATTAATTCTAATGAAAATATATCTGATATATTAAATAATATTCAAGGAATCACGAATCAAAAACGTGCTTTATCTTTTTATAAAGGTGAAGATAATAATATTATATATTCTCCTAATGTTATTTATAATCCAGACGGTTCAACATCATCTTCTGATGTTGATGAAAGTAAATTAATATGGTCATATTTTTATGTTGAACAAGACTTAATCTATGCCTTTTCTGCCTCCGACTGTAATTCCTCTATAGGCGAGAATGAAGTTATTCTTCAATTACACGGCGTTGATAAAAAATCACTACCATACTCTAATGCTATTTCTAAAGAAATAATATTTAAATATAATAATTCGTTAATCACTTTAAAAATAAAAGATATTGTTGAAGCAGATATTTATAGTAATATTTGTATATCGGATGATTTATATAACAAACTTTTACCAAATGAAAAAAAATATATCTATGCTCTTAGATTTGATAAATATAAAAATTTTCAAAAAGCAGCAGATAAATTATATGATTCATCAAATAATAATATCTCCATCAGTCAACCTTCCAAAGTACATGATACTTCAAATAGACAAGCAATATTTGGTGATATAATTGATTTTCTATCAATGTTAAATATCATAACAATAATAATTATTTTCATATTAATAATCTATCTAGTAGTGTCTTTCTTAAATAAAAAACTAAATAAATCTAACTAAAAGAATGGAAGATGTAAATGACAAAAATAATCGAACTCATTAATTTAAAAAAAGAATATAAAACATCTAAAGAGAATCTTGAAGTGCTTAAAGGAATAAATTATTCTTTTGAACAAGGAAAATTATATGCCATCAAAGGACATAGTGGTAGTGGTAAAACCACATTAGTTAGAATTTTAGGATTAATGGATGATTTAACATCTGGCGAATATCTTTTATATAATAAAACAACTAAGTCTTTAAGTGATAAAGATTCATCTTATTATCGTATGAAACACATTGGATTTATATTTCAAGAATATAATTTAAATCCATATTTAAAAGCATATGAAAATGTTATTGTTCCGATGTTAATAAATAAACAAATTAAACCCAAAAATCGTCTTTCAAAAGCCGAAAATTTATTAAGTGATGTTGGTCTTTTTGAACGCAAAGATCATTTTCCTAAAGAACTTTCTGGTGGAGAACAGCAAAGAGTAGCTATTGCTCGTGCTCTTGCTAATAATCCTGATATAATTATTGCTGATGAACCAACTGGCAATCTTGATAAAAAGAATGAAAAAATAATTTTTAAAATACTAAAGCAAATGGCTGAATCAGGTAAATGTGTTATCGTTGTCAGTCATAGTGATGAAATAAGTTCATATGCTGATGTTAATTTATTACTAGAAGATGGATTGTTAAGTGAGGTAAAAAAATGATATGGGATATTTTAAAAACGTCTCTTCAAAATATAAATAGAAACTCCAAAAACAAAATCTTAATTCTAATCTTTGTATTACTCTTTTTCGTTCTTTTTATTGATATAATTATTATCAAAAATTTTTATGAATACTATGATTATTCTATTAATAAAAATATAGGCTTTAGAACTTTATACGTTTATAATCCAACTGTATCTAGAGAAGATGCAATAAAAGAAATAAAAAAGCTAAAACACGTTAGCGAAGTATATGGTTCATCTTATGGTTCTACAGCTGTTTCATCTAATTTAAATGATAATGGATTAAATGGTTGGATTGGTTTGCAATATGGAACAATAAATACAGCACCACCTTCTATTAGTGGTAAAAACATTGACGAACTAAAATCAGGAGAATTAATATGTCCATATGAATTTTATCCCGATTCAAATAATTCATCACCACTTGATATTGACGAATCAAAATTCTTATCAGAAAAAGATATCTTAAATAGAGAAATAGTAATTAGTTATTCTCGTACCTATACCGAAGTTATAGATAATAAATTAACTGAAAAAAAACAAGATTATACTCAAAAAATGAAAATAGTTGGTTTATATGATGAAACTATTTTCCGCAATGGTATAAATGTTTGTTATGCAACTCCTGAAGATATTAAGAGTATTCAAGATTCCTATAATCCATTTTTAGAAAATACAGAATATGCTTCTTTAAATGTTGTCGTAGATGAAGAAACAAACCTTAAAGAAGTACGTCAAAATATTCAAAATCTTGGTAACTATCTTGTTGAAAAAGAAACTATCGCTCATATTGATAAAACATTTACCAGTATCTTATTTTCTTTAACAATTATCTTCGCTATAATTATTATCACTTCAATTCTTCTTATCTTAAAAAATTATCTTAATAAAAAAATAAAAGATGAATCAAGTTACTTAGGAATTTTAAGAGCTTGTGGATATACTAAAAATAATGTTATAATTCGAGAAATAATAGAAAATACACTTATTATGTTATTAAGTTATATAATTAGTGCCACCTTATTTACCATTATTTTCACTATATTAGAAAATAAAATATTTAAATATTTTAAATATATTGGTTTCACAATAAATAATAATATAATTCTAATATTTATAACTTTTATCATTGTATTAATTATTTCTGAATTATTAAATTATTCCTTAGTCAAGAAAAAAATAAATAATTCGATAACAGATCTTTTAAAGGAGGAATAATATGCTTTTATTAAAAAGTTTTTTTAGACATAAAAAAACAATTATATATCTTCAAGTACTTTGTATAATTACTATTATATTATTACTCCTAAATGGAATTAATTCTTTTATTAATAAGGAACTTGATCACTTAAAACATGAAAATTCATCTCTTATAATGTTTTCTTTAAATAATCATAATCAATTATTAGAAAAAGAAAATGAAATTACTTCATATAATCGTATTTTACCATTAACTCAAGGTCGAGATAACAATATAATATATACTCCTAAATATATTGAACTTGAAGACGGAAGTATTGCTTATGAATCTATTGATTATTCTAAAATAGAGTGGAAAAGATTAATTTACGATGAAGAAAATTATCCATATATTTTAACTTTTCCTGCTTCCTATTGTAATGTAACATTAAATGATAATGAAGTTATTTTAGCTTTAGAAGAAGATCTTGATTATCGTCTAGAGTATAAAGATAATTATTTAGATAATAATATTTATTTTCAGTATCAAAATCAAGAATTAAAATTAAAAATTAAAAATATAATTGAACCTAAAACATTTAAATATATATGCATTTCCAATAATCTTTATAACAAATTATTACCTAATGAAGAAAAATATATTTATTTAATTAATACTAAAAATTATCTTGATATTGAAAAATTAGAAGATAAATGGCAAGACTTAGAAGATAATGATTTTTATAGTATTAATACCAATATAAAATATGATACTATTGAAACAAACGATAAAGAAACATCTTTAAGTAATTTATCTAATATGTTAAGAATTGCTAATTTCATCTCCTTTATTATCTTTACTATAATAGCTATTTTTGTTATAAAAGACCTTATCTCTGATGAAGAAAAAAATATTAATTTATTAAAACAATTAGGTTATAATAAAACACAAATAATGAAAAGTACATTAATAAATATGTTAGTTTTAGATATCATTATTCTTTTAATTTCCCAAATAGTTTCCTTGATATTAAGTATAATTTTAAATACTTTATTAGATTTAAATATTCAATTTTTTTCAATTAAACTTTTATTTAGTATAATAGTATTTATAACATTATTTGAATTTATTTTCTTGATAAAACCTATAAATAATAAATTTAGAAAAGAGTGATAGTATGTCATTATTAGCATCTTTCATTGTTCCACATCCACCACTTATTATTCCGAATATAGGTAAGGGTAGTGAAAAACAAGTATCTAAAACTATCTCTGCTTATAAAGAAATAGCTAAACAAGTAGCTAGTTTAAATCCAGAGACTATTATTATATCAAGTCCTCATGCTCCAATGTATTCTGATTGTTTTTATATATCTAATTCCCCAACCTTAACAGGTAATTTAGCTAATTTTGGAGCTAAAGAAATATCTTTTACGGAAGAAGTAGATACTAAATTAGTAGATGAAATAACAGAGTTAGCTAAAAAACATCATTTCCCTGTGTATAAAGATATACCATCTGTTCCCCTTGATCATGGTACCATTATACCTTTATATTTTATTAGAAAAGAACTCCCTAAGAGCTCAATTATAGTTCTAGGTTTATCTACATTACCATTAATAACTAATTATCAAATGGGTACTATTATAAAAGAAGCAGTTAATAATCTAAATCGTAATGTAGTATATATAGCTAGTGGTGATTTATCGCATAAATTACAAGAATATGGTCCATATGGCTTTGCCACCGAAGGACCAATATATGATAAGAAAATAATGGACATATGTCGTACATCAAATTTTTATGAGCTTCTAAATTTTAAATCATCATTTCTTGAAAAAGCCGCCGAATGTGGACATCGTTCTTTTACTATTATGGCTGGTTGTTTTGATGGTCAAGAAATTGAATCCAACGTATTATCGCATGAAGATATAACTGGAGTAGGTTATGGCGTTTGTTCTTTCTATCCTAAAGAAACTAATTCTAATCGTCGATTTCTAAAAAAATATTTACAAGAAGAAAGTCTTCGTCTAGAAAAAATTAAAAAATCATCAGATTCTTACGTTAATTTAGCTTTTGAATCATTAAAATACTATTTTGATACTAAACAAAAAATGTCAATTCCACCTAACTTACCAGAAGAAATGCTAACTAATAAAGCAGGTGTCTTTGTATCATTATATAAATTTGATACCTTAAGAGGTTGTATAGGAACAATTCTTCCTACTACTAATACTATTGCTGAAGAAATAATAAATAATTCACTTAGTGCAGCATTAAATGATTATCGCTTTCCACCCCTTACTAAAGAAGAACTAAAATGGCTTGAAATAACTGTTTATATTTTAAAAGAACCAGAACCGATTTCTTCACTAGATATGTTAGATGTTCATAAATATGGAATTATAGTTACTCATGGTTTAAAAAGAGGTGTCTTATTGCCTGATTTAGATGGTGTTGATACTATAAAAAAACAAATAGCTATTGCTAAAGAAAAAGCTTCAATTAAACCAAATGAAGACTGTAAAATAGAAAGATTTGAAGTAATAAAACACTATTAAAGTAGTTAAAAACTACTTTTTTTAATTTCAACTGCAAAACAGAATAAT
>CALVJQ010000030.1 GCA_944332265.1 uncultured Bacilli bacterium | reverse complement strand
ATCTCCATTATGAAAAGAATTTAATGCTTTTATGTTTTCTTGTAAAGAACGATAACGCATTTTTTCGATTAGATGTAAAAGATGATTTGTTGAATCAAGTTCTAAAGCTGCTACTTTTTCAAGAAAGATAGATATTACTTCTTTATTATGATAGTCTTCGGCATAACCAGGTGTACTTTCAGTTTGGGTATGAGATATTTCATGAGTATAGAGAGGAATTGATAATAAAGATAAATTATTACAAAGTGATATTCCTTCGAAGATGATTGGTGATTCTAGATTATCTCCATATATAATTCCTTTTTCAGTAATAGCAGTCATTGGATCATCAGTATGCAAATAATGAATTGGTAAATAAAATGGTGATAAAGTACTTATGCTTCCTGTTACTTGTTCAAATGTTTTACTGCGATTAGCAATATCAGCAATCGAATTTTGATAGCTATTTTTATTGTCTAGGATTTGAATATCATGTAATTTAAAATATTTTTTATAAAATTCTTGAGTGATAAAACGTAATTTTTCTTCAGTAATTGATGTTAATTCTTGTAATCTATTTGGTGGTAGATACATTATGTTTTTGAATAGTTGTAAATATTGATTATTTAACTTTTTAGGTAATACACCACTTCTATATCCAGATATTTTTTGATTATTTAGAAAAATTTCTCTTTCTTGATTATCTAGTAATTCTTTTATTGAATTTATTGCCATATAAAAATCCCCCTTTTTTGTTAGGGAGATTATAACTTAAAATTATGTATTTGACAAATTTTAGTACTCACTTGTGATTCCAAAATAATTTTCCATAGTTAACCAGTCGCCATTATTATATAACTTAGTTGAAAGATCTGTTCCAACATAACGGAAATGCCATGATTCATATTTATAACCAGTTTCATTAGTTTTTCCTTTAGGATATCTTAAGATGAAACCATATTTATAAGCGTTTTGAGCTAACCATTTGGCTTGATCGGTATTATCAAAATTAGAGTTAATACAAGCATTTTGTCCGTCTAAATCATGACTACAAATATCAAAAGCTAAACCTGATTGATGCTCAGAATGTCCTGGTCTAGCGGAATAAGTATCAGCTTTAGCTTTACCATCGCGAGCAACATAGTTATTATAAAGACGATTTTGAGTTCGATAAGAACGAAATCCACTTGCTATATAAATATTAATACCATCTAATTTAGCGGCAGCTTGCATTTTATTAAAAGCATTTTTAGTTGTACTAGTTAAACTAGTACCATAAGATGATGGCAAAGAATAAGTTTTATTAACTATTAAATAACCATCTATATAGGTAATTCCATCTTTAATAACCCCTTTAAATCCTTTAGATGTTGTAAACGTTTTAGTTTCTTGGGGATTTGATAATGAATCATTTTGAGAAGATTCTTTTTTCTTTTCTTTTACAATAAGAGTAAATTCTTCTTTAGCTTCATTATCACTAGAGTCTTTAGCTACATAATATAATTGATATTTACCAGGTTCATTTATGTCATAATTTCCTTCAACAGATGGAGTTATTTTTTCTTGACTATTATCTTCGACTTTTACATCTTTTAATAAATCAATATTTTGTCCTTCTTCAATAGTTAATTCTTTAGAAAAAATTATACTTGGTTTTTCATCGTCATAAACATTAATTATATAATGATATTCTTTTACTTTACCTAGTTTATTTTTTATAGAAATGTTTATTTTTTGTTCTCCTATTTTACTTGTATCTATTGTTTTTTCATCAGTTATTATTTGACCATTTTTTAAGTTAGTAATATTATCTAAATTAGTTAGTTTACTATTTAGAGGTACTTCTATTTTTTCTTTAATTGTAACTTCCATTTCTTGATAATTAAGAAATATTAAGATACTAGATATTATAAGAATAATAATGATTATACTAATAATAATTATTTTTTTCTTTTTCATATACATCTTCCTATCAAATCTATTTTAGCATTTTTTTTATTTTAAAAAAAGTTATTATTTTTAATTTATCTTGAGGTATAGAATTAAGTTTAGTATTTTCTTTTTGAAGACCTTTTTTTAACCAAGTAAGCATTTGTTTAAGAGTTTTTATATTTTGAGGATAGTTAGATTTTTCAAGTTTTAGAAGTTGTTTAATCCATCTTTTAATAACACGATAATATAAAAATACTGTAGGTATTTTAAGATAGTAAATTATATCACACAAGGGATATAGTTCTTGAAAGATGGAACGACCAACATCTTCAATAATCCAAGATTCTTGTTTTTTTATTTCTTCTATTTTATTTTTTATATCTTGATAATTTCTTTTGATACCTTGAATATCATCCCAAATAATTTTATCTAGTTCATAGTAAGAGAGATGATATTTATGAGCTAATTTTTTGGCAAGTGTTGATTTACCAGAAGCTACTTGACCTATTATATATATTTTCATAATTATACTCCTATTAAATAAATAATATAACATATTAAAATAATTATAAATAAAAAAGGCTTATAAATAAGTCTTTCTTAGTTTAGTTAGATATTCTTTATATTTAATAAATTCGATATTAGAATTAATAGATAGTAAATAATTAAGACGTCCTAAGAGAGAATTTAAATAATGTAATGGTTTATCTTCATAATTTATTTTTTGGAGATGGGATAATAAACCATATTTTTTTATGTAATAAACTTCTTGACGTATCTTATAACGATATTTTTTAGGGACATTTATTTTTTTATTAACAATAAGACCAGTTACTCTTTGTTGTTTAGAATTACTTATTACTTTAATTTTTTTATTATTTAATTTTAAATTTAAATAATTAAGATAGTGACGAACTTTTTTTATAATTTCTTGGGGATTAAAGTCACCAGAAAAAGTCATATCATCGGAGTAACGAGTATAACTGATATTATGTTCATCACACCAATTCCCTATTTCTTCGTCGAATTCTTTTAAAACTAAATTAGAGATATAAGCTGAAGTTGGTGCTCCTTGAGGAAGACGAGATTCGTATGTACAAAGATTAGTTAAAAGATGACCAACTGACTTAGGAAAGTATTCTTCACTAAAACAAGTTCGATATATATCATAGTATTCAATGTTATCAAAAAAATTTATGATATCTAGTTTTAATATAATTTTTTTGTTAAGATGTGGATAAGCATTATCTTTTAAACAAATACCTTTTTTATAAGCTTTAGCATATGGGGATATTTTTTTGTTATTTAATATATTTTTTAGTATTTTTCGTTGAATTTTTTTTAATAAGTTATTAGGTTTGTATATATATCGATATTTACCATTACTTTTTTTTATTTTAAATACTTTATAATTTTTTTCTACAGGATTAGTTATTATATATAATAAACGTATCTTTTCTTTATCAGATATGTTTTTATCAATTAAATTAAGAGATAATAAGAAATTATTACAATCTTGTTTTGTATGTATTATCATCTTACTACCTCCTAAAAAGAGCAATACTTCAGATATTGTAATACGGAATTCGACGTTAAGCGTAGCTTATCTACACGAAGTGTAGAATAGTCTTATGGAGTATTACAATCTTTTATAATAGATATCTTTTGATCTTTAATGACTCATTAAAGGTGGAAATTTTAAAAAACTCCAATCACTATTGCTCTTTTTTATTATATCATTATCTTTTAATTTAATATACTAATTACTTCTTTAAGGTTGGTGGGAAATCATCTTTTTTAGATAAAGAATCATTAATTTTACGATTATAATATGGTAAATTACAATAAATATCAAAAGCTAATTCTTCAAAATTAGAAAAAGAATTAAATTTATAATCAAAGATATCAACATCTTTTAATTGTCTATGTTGATGAATTAAGATTTGTTTTTTTATTTTTATAATCTCTTCTATAATATTGGAAAGAAAAGGAATATTAGGATTATTTTCGAGATATTTTATTAAAAGATTTAAGTCTTTTAAAGTAAGAGAGCTATTAGTATGGGAAGTAAATATCATTTTATTCTGTTTACTCTCTTTAGTTTTTAAATTAATTATTTTAAGAGTTATTAGAATAATATTTGATATTTTAAACATCTCAATTTCGTAGGTAGTTAGATAATTATCTTTAAATATATTTTCTCTTATTAAGATATTAGGAAATCTTTTTTTTAAGGATGATATTAATAGTTCATATTTATGGCGAATACGACCTAGGAATTGTGGAGGAAAATAATTTATACTAGATGATACTTCAAGAAAACCTTCTTCATTAGGATTAGAGAAAGTCTTTTTTAATGCTTTAGCGGAATATGTACATAAATTAGTAGGAGTTGTTATTTCTTTTTCTGTTTGACCTTTCTTAAATAGATATCTTTCATTTACTTTAGCATTTATTAAGGATGATATTTCTTTTTCATAATAAGCATTTAGTAAATCAAGATTGGTTTCTGCTGTTTTTAATAGACGACGATTTTTTAGTTGCTGGTCATTTATTTCATCAAGAATAATTGGATCATCATTATCTTGATAGAAGATAATAGTTTTGCGAAAAGTATTCCCTGTAAAATCATAGAAATGACGGATTAGATAATTATTTTCTTTTTTTGTTAGTAAATAATATTCTGAATAAAAAGTTATTTGATAAATAGTATTTTCACTTATTATTCTTAGATTTTTTTTATTAAATATAATTTCGATATCTTTATCTATTAAAAATAATAAGTCAATATTTAAAATTCTAGATAAACGTTTTATTAGTTCATTATTTCCATATTCTAAGTTAATGGCTTTTAGAATAGCTATTATATTAACTGATATATTCATAATATGTCCCCCTATAGTTAAAAAAGAATCTTAACGATTCTTTAGATTTTATGACTTTTTAAAACTTCTTTTTGGTATTTTTTCTCAGCGTAGTAAAATCTTATATTATGAATTAAAAGATTTAAATATTTTTTATTTTCTTTTAGATATATATATTCATCAATATCTAAATCATCATAGTTACGTGAAACACTTTGGAAGTTCATTTCTTTTAATTTAGCAGATAATTTAGTTAAAAATTCTAATTCTTGTTCACTATAAAATTCGCGTTGAGAAACATGAATTTTAAAATTAGTCGAATTACTAAATATTAAAGTAATTAAATCATCAAAAGAATGAGAATGTTTATGGGAACGATTATTTTGATTTTTAGTCCCACCAAATTGATAATATAAACTATTATCAAAAACAGTATCAAGAGCATGATATATTGATTGGAAAGCCTCTCCTGCTACAACGAAGTAATCATTATTATATTCTTTAGAATGAATTTTTTTAGGAATAGCTAATTTCTTATATTTGTTATATATATTTTCATTAAATTTTATTAATTTACGATTTAAAATATCTTTAAATTTTATTTTAAATTCATTTTCTTTTTCATATTCAACTTTTAAAGAATTATTTTTTAAACCTTTTTGAAGTTCTTTAAGATAGTTTATTTCATTAGTACTATACTCTTTTTGATATTTACGAGGAATTTTAAAAGTATCGTAGTTTTTTATTAGGTCATATAAAACCTCACTTAAATTATGAACTTCTTTTAATTCACTTTTTACTTCATAATGATAAGTTAGATAAAAATTTAGAAAATCATTAAATAATTTACTTAAATCTTTATATTTATGATTTTGATAAATATAGTAAGTATAATTTTCTTTTTTATCATAATAAGAATATGGAATAGTTATGTTACGATATTTTAAATTCATCCTAATCACCTTGTATATATTTTAACACAAAATTAATGATTTTTATCTAATAATAGTAAAGCAGCTTGATAATGTGGTTTAATAAGCTCTTTTCCTTTAGAAGATAATTTGTTATAGCTACGTTTTAATTTATTTAAAACAAAGTCTGCTCCTTCATCAATTGGCAATTTTTTTTCAACATAAACCATTTCTAGAAGAGACGGAATATTATAAAAATGAGCCATGGCATCAGCATCAGCGATACAGATTTCTTCATTAGAATTTTTTTGCATTAGACGACTACCACGATGGTTTAAAATACATTTTTTTATTAAAGTAATTTGTTCTTCTGGTAAATTATATTTAGATAGTAACTCTTCTGCTATTTTAGCTCCTATAATATGATGTTCTTCTGTATATTCTTTATTAGTTACAGAAGCTATATCATGTAATAAGGCAGCAAGTGCCACTATATCTTTAGAGGCATTATATGTTTTAGCATTGGCAGTGGCTATTTCATATACTTTCTTAATATGAAAATCCCAAGCTCCAGGACCATAAAAGTTGCTTTCTTGATAACATCTATCTTTTACTTCTTGATATATTTCTTTAATTATATTATCCATATTTATTCTCCTTAATTATATTTTTTGACTAATTTATTATTTTCTTGCAATTGACCACTAAAGGAAGCAGCAATTATATTTTCGATATTTTCTGTTTGAGGATCAACTAAGGTTGTATTAACAAATGAAGTTAGAAATCCTGTATTATCAGAAAATTGGAGTTGAAGTTGTTCTCCTTCCGAATAATCGCGCCATTTAGAGATTGGAAATATTTGGGTTGATGAGTCATTATTAAAAATAGCATAAGAGAAATGATACTTAGTATCAAATAAAGATATGTTCCAACCCGAAACATCTGGTTGGCCAACATATGAAGTAAGGTCATTTATAACACCTTCAGCTCCTCTAAATAATTCAGCGATATCCATAATATTATCAGTTTTTACTAATATTGTATCATAAGCAGTTGTAACAATAGCTGTTTTATCTGGCAAGATTAATTGGAGTTGTTCACAATTAGGAGAATTTTCTTTATCTTTGTTCCCATCTGTATTAGCAAAATCTTGCCATTTTTTTAAAGGAATAATTGTGACATTGCCATTTATTACTTTTAAAGCATATTGAAATTTTAATTCTGTATCTAAAAGATAAGTATTGTAAACAGATGATTCATAATTACCATTTGATTTATCTATTAGTTTGCCATTTTCATTAATATAATCACCAGCTAAAGAGGTAGCATTTAAAGAAGATGTTCCACCATTTAATAAATCAAGGAATATTGATGAAGTTAAGATAACATCACCATTTGGTAGTTCGATTTGTAACTGCTCACCTTCATAATCGCACCATTTATTTATTTTTAATGCTGTAGCACTATTATCGTTAGAAATAATTCCATTAGTAAATCCATAATTTAAATCTATTATAGTACCATTATAAATTATTGGTGAATCATAAGTATAATCAGCTGATAAATCGATGACATTAGATGATAAAGATTTGGCAATATCTAGAGCTTTTGTAGTACTTGAAATGTCATTAATTAAGATTGTATCATAGGCAGCAGTTACGACTAATGGACCATTTTCAATTTGAAGTTGTAATTGCTCACCCTCGTAGTCACACCATTTACTTATTGGTAGAATAAGAGCACTATTATCTTTGATAATTATAGCTTTATTGAAACCTAGTTTAGTATCTATAATATCTTTATTAAAGGCTCCATTTATCTTAACATTAGTAGACAAATCAGTTACGTTGCCATCATTTCCAACATAGTAACTAGCAAAATCTTGGGCTTTAGTATTACTGAATTCATCATTTATTAATTTAGAATTATAAGAGCAGAGATTGGCAATTAGGCCGTCAGGTGTTATTATTTGAAGTTGTTCTCCTTCATAGTCTTTCCATTCAGCTACGGGCAGTATTAGGGCATTATTACCATTAAAAGTTATTGATTTATTAAATTTCCAATTAGTATCAAGTAAATCTAGATTAAAAGTTGTTTTTTCTTGTTCTTCACCTATAGTATATATTTCTTCTTCTGAATAAATAGCATTTTTAGCTACTTTTTCTATACTATAATTCGTACTTGAACCATAGAAACAATTAGTATCAAATGAGGAACTTAAAATAATTAAGCCATCTGAAGTTACAAATTGAAGTTGCTCTCCTTCATAATCTTTCCAATTAATAACATTAGCAATTATTGATGTATCATCACCAAGAATTAAGGCTTTATCAAAACCATACTTAGTATCAAAAACAGTACGATTACATCCCGTTAATAAATTAGTTGATAAAAGACCACATAATAGAAAACTAGATAATTTTAATTTTTTTGATTTTTGTTTTTTAATATTTGTAGTATTAACTTTTATTAACATAAAAAGTCCTCTTTTCCGTTAATTTTTATATTAATTAAATAATGAAAGATTGTCAATTTAAAGTTGTTTTTTTTCTAATATCATAGTATGATATCTATCTACTTAAGAAATTTAATTAGATGAGGGGTCAATATGAAAATTTTTAATGAAGAAAATGGAATAAAAAAAGTTTATGTACAATTATGTGACATTGGAATGCTTTTACATTCTGATGAAGTTGTTCCTTTAAGTGTGTATAAATGTCTTAAAGATATAAGATGTATAAATGAACATAATCGTTTCTTATTTGTTGAATTTACAGATAATAATGAAATCGAGTTTTTTAAATCAATTAGTTGGATATTAGATTTTAAAAAATATAAAAATTTAACAGAAAATAAATTATTAGATAGATTACAATTAGTTGAAGAAAAGATGGAAGATATTACTAGAGAATATAAAAAGCAAGCAATTAATGAAGGAATTAGAAATGACGAATTAATGCTAAAATATGATTGCATTGAATACATGGGAGCAACAATTTATAATATTTTAAGTTGGAAGAAAGGTTTAATAGACATTCCTTTCCCTGAAGTTGTCGATAATGATGCTTCTTATGTTATCCCTAATGATGAAATACCTTTTAGAGCTTATCAAGGTATTAATCCATGTCAGTTGATTATTGGAAGAACTGATGGATTAGAGATGATAAAAGAAAAAGGAATTATTCCAGAAATGTTTTTTCAAGCTGCAGAAGTTATGATTATTGAAAATAATATGGAAAATAATGAGTTTTTTAAAATTGGAGATGTTAGAAGAGAACTTAGTGATGATAAGAAAAAGCTTATTGTTACTTATAAAATTGCTCCTATTATAGAGGAAAAGAAAAGTATTATAGCTAGTTTAAAGAAATTATTTAATAAAATAACAATGACAAGAAAAAATAAATAGGATAAAAGCTATTTATTTTTTTTGATATTCTTGTTTATACCAATTTAGAAATTCAGTTGTAGCTGAGGTATGATTATCTTGACGATTATTAAATTCAAATTCTGACATTTCAGCTAAAGTATGCTTGTGGTTAAGAGGAATAAAAACTAACCATAAATTAGATTTAGCTTCTTTTTTTAATTTTCCTCTTTTCTTTTTGGCAATAAAGCCTTCACTACGGCCATAAAAAGTATAAAATTTTTCACCATCATAGAAAGTTAAACAGTCAAGAAAATAAGCATGACGATTTTTTACATCTTTTAGTGTAATTAATAAATTATCAATATCGCTACTTACTCTACTACGTTTTACTAAAGCTCCGGGATATTCTTTTTTATTAGGATAGTCAGTTATATAAAAACCACTATCTATTACAAAGCAAGGTGATTTAATAATTTGGTAAGCTTCATAGGCTTTAGTTTTAGAAATAAATTCAATATCATTTATTATAGGTTCAAATAAATCACATTTATAATAATTTAATTTAATTTTTTCTTTTTGAAATTTATTTTTTACGGAGATATATTTGCCATAATTACTTGAAATAAAAGTTATCATATTACATACTTCCTTTAAATTTATATAGTTTTTTTACGATTGGTAAATAATCTACTTCTGATAGATCTTTATGATTTATCTTAGCTATTTCTTTAGTTAGAAGCATAGCTTGATAAGTACGATAATAATCATCTATTATAGGATCTTGATATCGAGATTTTATCTCGATTATTTGTTTAAAATATTGAGGTAATTCAGTTAAAAGTAAATTATCTAATGTAGTGTTTTGATTCATTAAAATTAAAGAGTGTTTATTATCTTTGGCAATTGTACTACGACCATGGCAATAACCATATTTACCATGGAGAATGGGAATAGCAGTTCCTGATTCTGTCATTGTAGATTCTAAGAATGTTTCAGCTGCTTTAGGATAAGAGGCAGATATTATTTCAAAGACGTTGTTTGGTTCTACATGATAAGTTTTTGTTTGATTTAAGATTTCTTTAATAATTTGAAAATCATTATCTAAGTAATAAGCTAAGAGGATACTCATTGGCATTAAAGTAGCAGCAAGAGATATAAAACTATGTTCATCTTGATAAGATGAATAGTAAGTAAGATTATTTACATTAGATACTTTATTATGCGATAGTAAATACTTATTTAGGGTATTAGAAAAAGACATTTCTACTCCATAATTAGTTCCACTATAACTACAGGTTAATACATTTTGATATGGTTTTAAATTAAGAAAATTAATTTCTTGTGGTTCACAAGAAATGGAACTAATATTATTTTTGCTATTTAATATAGAACTAGCATAATCACTTACTACTTTAGATCCTCCTACTCCAGTACAAATGGTATTTTCTTTTATTTTGGCTAATTGTTTTTTTATTTTTTGTAAATCTGTTTTATCAAGAGTATCTAAGACTCTTTTTATTAACATATTATAATTATCTTGCATATTATATTGCATAAAAAATACTTCCTTTCTAAAGTGAATATATCACTTTAGGAGGAAGTATTTGGTCTACTTAGAAAGTTTCTTCTAATAGTTGATATTTAGTAATTCGTTTTAATTCAAAATGTCGAATATCTTGTTTTAATAAACAAAAAGCAGCACAATACCAGCCATCTTGAAATAAGAACATTTCAGCAGGACATATTATTCTTTCATTCTCACCTTTATTATAAGAATAGTAAGTTATTTTAACTTTTCTTCGTTCTTTAATTGCTCTAGTTAAGCAGTTATATTTAGATAGTATTTCATCTTTTAATTCGATATTTTCTTGTTTACTACCAGTATATACTCCTTTTATTTTATCTTGAAGTAAAATTAGTGATTCTTTTAATTCTTGGTTTGATTCGTTATTAATATATTTATTTAGTAATTCATAATCATTTTTTTTAAAACGACGAATGGGCATTCTAATAGTTTTATTTAATACATAGCCACCATATGGTCCCATTATTGTATCAATATAAATTCCAGCTGTATCTAAAGCTTCTTTATAGCAACGAATTTGTCTTTCAGATACTTCAAGTAAGTTAGATAATTCTTTTACAGAATATTTACGACCAGATTGGAGGTATTGCATCATTAATAATATATTAGATAATTTACTCATATAATACCTCCTTTGTTATATAGTAACAAATAATTTAGAATAATAGTTATTTTTTTATTATTTCTTTAATTTTATTTAATTCAGTAAATTTAATTAGATATTCTGTTTTATTATTCATGTCTTTTAATTTAAATGAATTATTTTTTATTTCATCTTCACCTAAAATAATAACGTAAGGAATATTTTCTTTATTACAGTAGTCTAAACTTTTTTTCATTTTTTTAGAAGTCATATCAAAATCTACTTTATAATTTAAATCTCTTAAGTTATTAGCTAGTTTTAAGGATTCGATTTCAGTATTCATAGGAATTATGTAGATGTCAATTGGCGAAGTATTAGTTAAAGTTTGATTATCTTTTAAAAGTTCAAAGATAGAAGTAAGACCAAAACTAATACCAACAGCTGGGTATGTATTTCCATCATTAATAAAATCAGTAATCATTTGGTCATAACGACCGCCGCCACCAATAGCACAATTTAATTTACCTGTAGACTCATAAACTTCAAAAACATTACCAGTATAATAATCTTGACCACGAGCAAGTGATGGTTGGAAAGTACAATATGAAGTTATGTTAAGTTTACTTAGATATTCTTCTAATTGATTTAATTCTTGTAAACCAATTGTTATTTCTTCTATTTCATTATTTTTGTATATTTTGTTTAAATCTTCTAAAGAATAATTAAAGATATCTAATATTTGGTTTGCTTGATTTAAAGATATGTTAAGATTAGTTAGTTCAGTAATAAATTCTTCTTTACTTAATTTATCTATTTTATCAATTATAGTTATTACTTTAGATATAAGTTCTTCTTTGATATTACAAGATTTTATTAAGCCACGCATTAGATTACGGGAATTATATTTTATATTAATATTAATATTTAACTTAGTAAAGGCTTTTATATATAAACTAAGCAGTTCTGCTTCAATAAGTTGACCAGTTAGACCAACTACATCAACATCACATTGGGTAAATTCACGATCACGGCCGACTTTAACTGGACCATCACGAAATACTTTGTTTATTTCGTAACGTTTGAAAGGAAGTTTTAATTCATTTTTATTTAAAGCTATAAATTTAGCAAAAGGGACGGTTAAATCATAGCGTAAACCTAAAGAACGATTACCTTGATCTTTAAGTTTATAAATCTCTTTTAAAATATCATTATTTTCATCATATTTACCTGCTAAAATATCATAATAACAAAGAATTGGGGTTTCAATTGGTAAGTAGCCATATTCTGCAAAAGTTTCTTTTAAAGTATTATTAATATAATTTCTAATTATTTGCTCACGAGGAAGGAAGTCGTATCCTCCTTTAACATTTTGAATTTTCATTTTTATCACTTCTTTCTTGTAAAATTTTTAAAGCTAAATTAAGAGCTTCTTCGGGGGTATTAACACCTAAACATTTTAAACGGTGTCGTTTATCGATATATTTATTTGATAATTTTTTAGCCCAACCAGGATATTTATTAATTGTTATTATAGGTATATTAGCTTGGTAAGCAATAGCCATTTCAGTTAGGGTACCTGACCCACCACCAATAGCAATTATAATATCGCAAGTTAGAATTAAGGTATATTCTCTTCCCCCACCAATTTCTAAACCACAAGGGATTAGAACAGTTGGGCAGAAGTCACCGTAAATATTTTTATCTTTACCATAAGTAATACCAACAGTTATTCCACCATTTTTTGAAGCAGCTATAGCGGCATTTGTTGATAAGGAACTATAAGCTTTTTCGGCACCATATACTAAAATATGACCACTTTGAGCAATTAATTGCCCAAGTTTTTTCGCACAAGCTAAAGCTTCTTTACTATAATTTAAATCAGCTGCTGAACCCATAATACCTATTTGAAATTTTTTCATAATTTTTGATACTCCTTCTTTAAAGTTTTAATTATTAATTCATTTTCATTACTATTTAAGATTGGTTCTGGTAAATCACGATTATAAATTTCTTTTTGGGATAGTTTTATAATTTCTTGCCATAAAAGCAAACTACGTAAGATACATTTTTTAGAAAAATATATTTTTTTATCTTCAGGAATAGATGCCCTTGATACCGGATCACCAAAAGGAATAAAATATGGTGATTTTAATATTTTTCCTTCTTTTAAAACTGAAATACCTGAACCAGCAAGACCATAGTAAAAATCTCTTTCACATATTTGGTCAATAACTTTTTCATTTAAAAGATAAGCACATTTTAATTTTAAGGGTAAGAAGTTATTAAAATATGTAAAAGAAGAAATGGTTGAAATAGCACTTCTTATTCCTATAACTCTAATCCCATTCAATTTAAATAAGTTAATTACTTTTCTTAAAACATCACCACTAAAGACAACATCATCGGCAAGAATTATTTCATGATAATTATTTAGTTTAAAATATAGAGATAGTTCTTTTATTTGGGTTGGAACAGATTCTATATTATTAGGATTAATACGTGATACTAATAATTTACTATTATTTAAACGAGTACAATCTAAATAAAAAATATTAGGATATTCTTTTAAGTATATTTTATCTAGTGAAACAATGGGGATAACTCCTAGATATATCTTGTAATGATTTTAATAAACCTTCTAACATTTTTTCTTCTGATATAATAGTTATATCTTGAAAAATAGATGTAACATCTTGTTTAAAATCATTACGTATAAATTCATAAAAAGCTAGTGAAGGATTAGTTTTATAAGTATAATTTAAAGAATTATTTCCTTCGATAATTCTTTTAATATCGTTACTAAAAACGATACCTTTAGTTATTTCTTTCATCATAATACCTCTTTTCTATATATAAAAAAGCTATACAATGGTACTTGTATAGCTTTATATTAATAAATATATATAAAATAAATACAAGCACCACAAATAGCACTTGTATCTACAACTTTTAATGTCGTATTAACAAGTGCAAATTATTATGATGATGATTTAATACTTGTAAATATTTCATAATAATTTTCCCTTTCTTGTTTTTTATAATAATACGTTTATAGTTATTTGTCAAAATTTTTTTAGAAAAAAAACATTAGATTTCTCTAATGTTAAATTGTATTATTTAATAATTCAACGTTACGAGCTTGGTAACCCTTGTCTGTTTCGATTAAGTCAAAATAGACATTATCTCCTTGATTTAAGGTTTTATAACCATCTCTTAAGATTGCTGAATAATGAACGAATATATCTTCGTTTTCTTTATATTCAATAAATCCATAACCTTTCTCATTATTAAACCATTTTACTTTACTTTGCATTTTAATTCTTCCTTTCTAATACATTTACATTATGACACTTGGAGTTGTCGAATAAAGTCGATTTATGAATTTATTATCCATTTTGTTATTTTTTCTTTAATTTGATAGTATTCTTCTTTAGAAAATTGCATATTAGCTATACAATATTTTTTATTAGCTATATGGGAACAAAAAAGACATTCATGTAAATTAAAACAATCTTGAATAAAATAAGAATTACTTATTTTATTTGAACATATTACATTATAAGAATTAGTACAATCTTTAGAATCATCTGTACGAATGCAAAATGAACAAGCAAATGATCTTTGGGATGCAATAAGGTATTCACAATTAGCACAGTTATCACAAAATACGAGATTTTTAGAATCAGAACATCCTGTTGAATGATAGATGTTTTGGCAACGATATATAGTATCACTTAAGGAGACATTTATAGAATCATATACTCTTTCTGTAGTAGTATAATTTATTTGATTCCAAATAGTTATAATATCTTTTAAACCAGTTATATTTTGTTTAGGTAACATCCATCCTTCATTTATATCTCTTTGTTCCATATTTTTTAAAGTTATAAATTTTTGAGAGTTTATGGAATCAGCATATGTTATTTCATTAGTTGTTGAATCTCTTACTTCTTTAGGTAATTTTATATCAAAAGCATATTTAGTATATACTTCCTTTAAATTAGAATAATTAGGTAATTTAAATATACTATTAAAGATTATATTAATAATTTTTAAAGTTTCTTCTTCTTTCATTTTATCACCATCCTACTAGTACTATTAGCTGATAATATATTATGAATATCTATATCATCAAGATTAAAAGTTATAGGATTATTAGTTTTATTTATTTTAGGAGGGATTTCTAGTTTTAGTTTATTTTTCTTATAACGTGGAAGACTTTTAAATTCCGTTGTTTTAGCTTTAAAAGCAGGAATTAACTTGTCTTCGATACTAATTCTTGTTACACATTCGCGATTATTTAGAGAACTTAACATATTAATTTTGCCTTCACGTTGTTCAGCAAGAGATTTACTATTATATAGAGGAATTTTAAAATCAAGATTATCTACTATTGTATTAGCATCATTACGTGATAAACGAAATAAATAGTAATTAATAACATTAGCGAATATTGCTTCTTTTAAATTATTAGATATTTGATTAAAATATTGACTAACTAAAATAAGAGATAAATTGTACTTACGAGCTTCAGATAAAAAACGAGATAAAATAGGATTTTCAACCACTGCAACTTCATCAACAATAAAGATTAAATGTTCTTGATAAAGGTGTTTTTCAGCAATAGTAAATAGTTGTTGCATTATAAAACCAGAAATTGTTTTTAAAGCTTTTTCTCCTATTTTAGTTTTATCTAAAGAGAATAAAGTTAAAAAGTTATTTTTTATAGTATCTTCTAAATTATATGGGATATTTTCTTGATTTAAAACAGGTAACATTTCCATTTCATCTATAAAAGAAATAATTGGGGATATGGTTTCACCATATGATTTAGTTTTTAAATCATTAAAGTCAGTAAGAAAGAAGTCAATTGTACTAGATGTAATTTTTTCATTGTTTTGATTAATGATATTCATACGATATTCTGAGTCAAGTAATAATTGACGAAGAGAATTAAAACTAAAGTTTTGATTAGTTAATAGTAAATAAATAGAATGTCTTAATACTCTTTCTAATTTACTATTATACTGGGTTATTAAGCCTTTAAATAATTCGAGAGTTAATTCTGTTTCTGATATAATGTCAGCTTCTTTATGAGAGGCAAATATATTAAGGCTATCTTCTATACTATTAAAATCAATTATTTTAGAAATTGAACCAATATCATTTTCAATAGATGCATGCGGATCTATCATTATAATACGATATTTATCAGGATAATTTTGATATAGATTATAGATGAACGAACTTAGATATTTTGATTTACCGGTTCCAGAAGAACCTAAAATAAGACTATGTTTATTAAAGTCAGTTTTAGTTAAATAATACTGTCCATCTAGATATGGAAAAGGTTCAATTTCTAATGATGAAGAATTTTTTTGTGAACTTAGATATGGTATTAACTTAGTAATATCAAAATACTTAGGAATTGATTTAGGACTATAAATATTATTTTCAGAAAAAGAAATACTTAATAATTTATTTGGAATTCCAAGTATCATTTTACTCTTAATTATTTTATTATGATTTTCGTGATATAGGTATGTCTTGGAGATAAATTTATCTTCAGTCAATTTAAAGAATTTTAGATGAATATATTTTAATTTACCTAGTCTTTTTATCTGACTATAATTAAGACATTCTATCGTATTAGATCCTATGGGAAAGTATATAGGTAAACTTAAGTAATCAGCTTTAATAACAGGAATATTTTCTTGTTTAATAATAAATGATGATAAGTTATTTATACTTACTGGTACTTTGAAATTAGTAGTTAAGTAATATCTTATTTCTTGTCCTTCTATAGAAATAATAATACTCCATTTTTTTAAAAAACCATTATATTTGGATATATATTTAATAAATTCAGCCCATTCAGTAGAAGATACATCTTTTTTTGTAAGAAATATTTCAGAATGATATGTCATATTTCATCACCTCGATATGTATCTTATAATATATAAAAATTAAAAAACTGATATTTTTGATATCAGTTTTGTCAGTTATATAATAGGAACAAGAAATTCTGTAATATCATCATGATAGTATTCTAATTCAGGAATATCTGATAAATTGAATTGACAACTAGGAAGAAAGGAATTATAGAATGTTTGAGATGTATCATGAATATCTTTAGCATTTTGATTAGGTATTTTAAAAACTAACCATTTACTTTGGGGAATTACTATTTTAGTAAATTCTTTTATTTCTTTTTCATACATTACCCAATAGGCATTACAATGAAGACGTGATTCATCTTCGTATGAGACCATTGCGTAAGGTATTTCTCCATATTTATCATAGTATTTATTTCTAACTTCTTGGAAAAATCTAGGAGCATCATATTCAATAGTTTCTTCGGTAGTTGGTATATATAAACCATATAAGGTTATTTCGTTTTTTTCAATTATTTCATAAGGAATCTCTTCAGTTTTAGATTCTTTTTCTTCAAAAGTAATTCGAGGAAATACTTTTAATTTGGATTCTTTAGTTACTTGACTTGGTTTAATTCCATGAAATTGTTCGAAAGCACGAGAAAATGAGGTGGCATTTTCGTATTGATATTTAATAGCTATATCCATTACTTTTGCATTATCATTGTATAAAGTAGATCCAGCTATAGTTAGTCTTCTTTTACGAATATATTCAGCTAAAGAGATGTTAGTTAGTAAAGAGAAAATACGTTGTAAAGTATAAGTATTAACGCCTAAGAATTTAGCTAATCGATTATAATCTATTTTTTCTTCAAGATTATTTTCTATATATTCAATCATTTCGTTTAAAGCTTTATAAATATTCATGTTATCACCTATTTTATTATATCATATATATTATCTTCTAAAGGTAGTTGTTCTTTTAATTTATTAAATATAGGTATATTTCCTTTATAACTTTTTGGAGAGATAGGACTTGGATGATATATAGGAAGAATTTTATAACCATTTATTTCATATATTTTACCTACAACATCTTTAAATTTAGAAAATTTAATATTTAGGAGACTACGAGTTGGAAATTCTCCTAAGGTAATAATTAATTGGGGATTTAAAATAGCTATTTGTTTTAACAATATATTATGACAGTTCATTGAGCATTGTTTTAAATTATTACGAGCTAAGGGATAACATTTAACGGCTTCTAAGAAAGTAGTTTGCATGAGATTACGATTAATGATTGAAAATAATTTTTGTAGTGTTTTTCCGCTAGGTAACATTTCTTTATTAATATTATGCCAAACAATATTACTTTTACGCCAACCATTATTAGCAGGAGCTTCACCAACTAAAATGATAGTATTATCTTTACCTAAATGAACTGTTTTAGGAGATTGAAATTTTTCAATAAGACTTTGACATTCTTTACAATCGGCTATTTCTTTATCAATTTGGGAAAGTAAATATTTGATTACTCTATTTTTTAATTCGAGATATCTTTTAGTTGTATCAGTTGTTAAAATACTTAAACGATTAACTATTTCATAAGATGAATAATTAATTGGATG
>CALVJQ010000029.1 GCA_944332265.1 uncultured Bacilli bacterium | reverse complement strand
TTTAAAGTATTGGGATTAGAAGAAATAGCATATGTTGATAAAATAAGAAGAATTTATAAATATAAGGATAAATATGAGATATCTTTAGATATTGTTAAAGAATTAGGTTATTTTGTTGAAATAGAAATAAAAAAATATAATAAAGATTTGTCTTTAGAATATGATGAATTGTTGAAAGTTGCTAAGAATTTTGGTTTGAACTTAAATAATATTGATAGAAGAGGGGATCTATATTATATGGTGTATAAGAATTAATTTTTATAGTTAATTCTTTTTTTTAAGATGAAAAAGATAATTGTACTACTTATAAAAATAATAAGTAAGGCTTGGATGGTTTTTATAGTTCCAAAGAAGAAAAAGGCTAGAAGAATAATAATAGTATTAGTAAGAAAATTTATAATAGCTATTTTTATTTTTAAGTATTTATTAATTAGAAGATTAAAAATGGTTATTCCTCCACTAGAAAAACCATTTTTATATATTAGTCCGTTTGTAATACCACAGATAATTCCTGCTAAGATAATAAAAAGAAAAGAATTATTAGGTATATAGATATTACTAGTTATTTTTATAAATAGGGGATATATAAAAGTTGAGATTAGAGCACTAGAAGTATTTTGTTTAGTTAGGAAGAAATAACTTATTAAGAGTGCTAAAAGGTTAATGATTAATATAATTAATGATGGTTTAATTTTTGTAAAATGAGATATTAAAATAGCGATACCTTGTGTACCTCCAGTAGTTAGTTTTAAAGGATTTAGTATAAGGTTGAAATTTAAGGCAGCTAAAAAAAGACAAACTAATAATATTATATATTTTTGCATATTTATTCCTCTATTATTATTATTATTTTCTCTTTTTTTAATATTATTAAAAAAAGAAGAAAAATTATTTCTTCTTATATTTAGTAGCAGCTTCAATAAATGATTTAAATAGTGGGTGAGGTCTATTTGGACGTGATTTAAATTCTGGATGAAATTGACATGCTATAAAATGTGGATGAGCAGGTAATTCAACCATTTCAATTAAATTAGCTTGGGGGTTGATACCTGAGAAGACAAGACCTTTTTCTTCTAAGATTTCACGATATTTATTATTGAATTCATAGCGATGACGATGTCTTTCTAAGATATTTTCTTTGTTATATGCTTTGTATGCTAAAGTATCTTTTTTTATTTGACATTCGTAATTGCCTAAACGAAGTGTGCCTCCCATATTAATTATTTGTTTTTGATCAGCCATTAAGTCAATAATTGGATTTTTACATAAAGGATCAAATTCTGTAGAATTGGCGTCTTCTAAATCGCAGACATTACGAGCGAATTCGATAGTAGCTATTTGCATACCTAAACATAATCCAAGATATGGAATGTTGTTTTCGCGAGCGTATTTTGCAGCATTTATCATACCTTCAATACCACGCGATCCAAAACCACCAGGAATGATTATTCCTTTTGAATTTTTAAATATTTCTGATAATTTGGTTTCTGGATTTTCTAATTTTTCACTATCTACCCAGTTAATTTTTATATTTGTTCCAAAAGAATACCCAGCATGTTTTAAAGATTCAACGACAGAAATGTAAGCATCATGTAATTCAACATATTTACCGACTAGGGATATTTCGATTTCTTCTTTTAGATTATCGGTAGTTTTTACTAGTTTTTCCCATTCTTTTAGGTTAATTTTGTCAATATTTAAACCGAAGTGATTAAGAATAATTTCATCGATATTTTGTTCATGATAGATAAGTGGAATACGATATATGTTTGTTACATTAGGAGAAGAAATGACGTTTTGAGGTTTGATACTACAAAACATTGATATTTTTTTCTTTAAATCTTCTTCAAGCATTATTGGAGTACGACATACAATGATATCTGGTTGAAGGCCTACTCCACGCATTTCAATTACTGAGTGTTGGGTTGGTTTAGTTTTTAGTTCGCCACTACCATATATTTCTGGAACAAGAGTTGTATGAACATATAAAGTATTTTCTGGTCCTTCTTCGAGACGCATTTGTCTTAAAGCTTCAAGAAATGCTTCAGATTCAATATCGCCGATTGTTCCACCTATTTCTGTAATAATAATATCAGCATTAGAAGTACGAGCAGCTTCATAAACACGAGCTTTTATTTCGTTTGTAACATGTGGAACAATTTGAACTGTTCCACCTAAAAAGTCACCACGACGTTCTTTTTCAATTATAGAGGCGAAAACTTTACCCATCGTCATATTTGATGTGTAATTTAGTTCTTCGTCAATAAAACGTTCGTAGTGACCTAAATCTAAATCGGTTTCAGAACCATCAGCGGTAACAAAAACTTCACCGTGTTGATAAGGTGACATTGTTCCAGGATCAACATTTATATATGGATCAAATTTTTGCATGAATACTTTATATCCACGCGATTTTAATAAAAGTGCAATAGACGATGCAGTTATTCCTTTTCCTAAACCAGAAACTACACCACCTGTTACAAATACATATTTAGCCATTTTCATTACCTCCTTACCAAATAAAAAAAGACTATATCCGAGAACGTTATAGGCTCTCTTAAATTATATCACTTTTTTAAAAGTTTTAAATTAATTTTTTTTAATCTTTGATATAATATTTTGGGATGTGGTATAAATGAAAGAAGATAAATACAAGGAGCAAAGTAATGAAGAACTAAGAAATTTAAATAACGATATATTGAAATCTAAATTGTTAATAGGAAGTATTTGTTTATTAATTTTAAGTTTTATTTTAAGTTTTTATTATAGAAGATTTATTGTTTTTATAATAGTATTTATTATTATAATAATAGGGGAGATATTATCTTATTTATATAGTAAGAAATTAATTAAAGATAAATATTTATATTTATGTGGAATAAAAAAGATAAAATTTGAAAAAGTAAAAATAAAGAAAGAAGATTTATTGGAAAAAGATAATTTTTTTGGATATATATTAATAGATAGTAATATACATTATATAGAGGGATTAAGTAATAAGGAATATATATTTGATTATATAGTTTTTAATAATATAGAAGATTTATTAAATTATAAGATAGATAATAAAAAATGTTTTCGAGATATGAAAACTATTGATTTATTAATGTATAATGGAGGAAATCCTAGTAAATTTAAAATATTATAAGTTTATATAGGAATTTAGTATGATTTTGTGTTATTATATAAATAATAAGGGCGTGGTTAGATGAAATGTCTTAAGTGTGAAAAAGAATTTGATGAAGAATTAGATAGTTGTCCTTTTTGTGGGGCTTCAATAGAAAATGAAGAAATGGAAATGCCTCAATTAAAAAAAGAGGATATTGTAGAAGAAGATATTAAACAAGATGATAATTCGAATGAAGAAGTTCAAGTAGAAAATGATGAACTTGATAAAACGGTTAGTATTTCTTCGTTAAGTGATACAAAAGAATTAAAAGATTTATCTTTAATTGATGATATAAATAAGCAAATAGATAGTGTTAATGCTTTAAAAGAAGATGAAGAAGTAAAAGAGGAAATAAATGATTTAAGTACTAGTGATAGTATTAAAAAACGTCGTAAGGTTTTATTTATTACAGGAATTGTTTCTCTTATATTATCATTAATTATTATTGGATTTCTGGTTTTTAAAAATTCAAGTAAAGAAGCTACTATAGTAAAAGATTATTTACAAGAATATGAAGTAGCTTTAGAAAAGTATTATGAATCTAATGAAATAGATGATGTTATTTTTATTTTAGAGAGTATTAAAGATGATGCAGATAAAGTAAAGAAGGTACAATCTAAAACGAGAATTATTTTTGATAGTTGGATATTGCTTTATATTGATGAAGAAGCTAATACATTGGATGAATATGATAAGATAACTGATAGATATAAAGAGTTATTAAATGGACTTCATACATATGCAGTTGCTAAGACTGATGAAAATTATATTACTGCTTTAACAGATTATGATTATGAAGAGTTAAAAGTTCAGATTGATGATATATATAGTGATTGTATAGTTTTCTTTGAAGCTCTTGCTTATTATAACGAAAAAGATTATGATCGAGCTTATTATATGTTTGATGTTATAGATGATAGTAATTCTTATTATGAAAGGGCTCAATCATATAAAAAGAGAATTATAAATAATGTAGTAGATTTATTAAATAAGGATGTAGATAAAATTACAGCTGGAATAGATGGTTTAAGTGATGAAGATAAACTACAAAGATATGTTAATGTTGAAGAAGTAATTATTAGTTATAATAGTATTTATAATAATTTAAATTTAAGTAGTAATGATGATTATCAATCTTTGTTAAATTTATATACAAGTAAAGTTTCTGAATATACAGATATAGTATCTAATAGCAATCAAGATATAGATAAAGAAGAAAATGAAAGTAATGATGAAACAAGTAATAATGGTTCTTCGGAAGAAGTAGAACCAGATAAAGAGGAAGAAACTCAAATAAATGAAAGTGAATCAACTACCCAAGAAGAAAGTCTAAATGAGTAAAGAATTCTAATTAGAATTCTTTTTTTCTGTTAAAAGATAGTTCTTTATTGTATACTAATTATAGGTGATAAATATGAAATTTGTTGAACTTAATGAGGAAGAGTTTCAAGAATTTGTCGATTCTAGACCAGAAAAAAATTTTTTTCAAACAGTTAAAATGCGTAGAAGAATTGCTAAAAATAATTTAGAAACATATTTAGTTGGAGTTAAAGAAGAAGGAAAAATAATTGGAGCTTCTTTTATAGCTGAAGTTGGTCATTCTTTTATGGGGAGAAAAACTTTTGAAGCTTATAAAGGTTTTATTTTAGATTATCATAATAAAGAATTAGTTAAATTTATGACTGAAGAAGTTAAAAAATTTTTAAAAGCTAAAAAAGGACTTAGATTAATTATTGATCCTTATATTGTAAATGTTAGTCGTGATATGAATGCTAATATTATTGAAGGAATAGATAATCGTGAAGTTAGAACTTATTTAGAAGAATTAGGATATAAATATAATGAATTTGGAGAACAAGTAAAATGGTGTTATTGTTTAGATATCAATGGTAAAAGTAGTGAAGAATTATTTAATGAAATGCGTCCTAGTACAAGAAATAATATTAATAAGACTTTAACAAAGTTTAAATTAAATATTAGGACTTTAAAAAGGGATCAATTAGATGAATTTAAAAAGATAACTAGTGATACTTGTGATAGAAGGGAATTTCAAGATAAGACTTTAGAATATTATCAAGATATGTATGATTTCTTTGGTGATGAAGTTACTTTTAAAATATGTGAATTAGATTGTGATAATTATATTCAAAGTTTGGAAGAAGAAAATAGTATTTTAAAAAGAAAAGTAGAAGAATTATCTGATTCAGCTTCGAATAAGAAGAAAAAAGAAGTAATGCGTAAAGATATTGAAAATAATTTAAAAAAGATAGATGATACTAAGAAATTAAAAGAAGAAAAAGGGAATGTTATTCCTTTATCAGCTGCGATGTTTATATTATATGGTGATGAGATTGTATATTTGTTTAGCGGTTCTTATGAAGAATTAATGAAATTTTGTGGTCAATATAGATTACAATGGGAGATTATTAAGTATGCTGCAGATAATGGATATAAAAGATATAATTTTTATGGTATTCAAGATGTTTTTAATCCTCAAGGTAAAGATTATGGAGTATATGAATTTAAAAAAGGTTTTGGTGGATATGTAGAAGAATTGCTAGGTTCTTTTATCTTACCATTAGATTTTAGAAATACAATTTATGAGTTATTAAGAGTATTAAAAAGAATTATAAAAAAATAAGAGGTATTCTTAAGGAATATCTCTTTTATGTTATAATATAAATGGTGATAGAATGAAGAAGTGGTTATGGTCTTTTTTCTTAGTTTTTTTAGTAACTATTATTAGTTTTATTTACGTAAATAATAATAGCGATTTAGCGGTATTTGAAACTGAGACCAAGTATAAAGAGGAAATGTTTGAAATTGATAATAGTATATTTAAAGTATATGTTAATGATAGCTTTTCTGATTATAATACGAGTGAAAGGGAAGAGGAAATTAAATATATAGTCATTCATTATACAGGGACGGTAAGTGATGCTAGGACAATTATTAAAAGTTATAATGATTTACGTTCAAAGAATGCCAGTGCAGATTTTTTTGTCGATCATAACGGAGAAGTATATCAGTATAATCCTAATATAGATGAAAGATATAGTTGGGCTGTTGGTGGTGATAAAAAAGCGAATAATGGGGGAAAACTTTATAAAATGGTTAATAATGAAAATAGTATTAGTATAGAAATGTGTGTAAAAAATAAGAAGGGAAATATGGCATATAATGATGGTTGGTATTTTACTGATGATACTATTTCTGCAACGATTACTTTAGTAAAATATTTAAAACAAAAATATAATATTGATAGTGATCATATTATAAGACATTATGATGTAACAGGTAAGGAGTGTCCAGGAGTTAAGGGTTGGAATGATGAAGGTGGAAGCGATAGTAAAAAATGGAGCGAATTTTTAAAGATGTTTACTATTTGAGTATTATGTGATATATTTTACGTAGAATAGGGTGTAAGTATGAAGAAGGTTTTTATTTTATTGGTATTATTATTTTTTAGCTTTGTGAATATTGTTTTAGCAGATAATGTATATAATAAGGTTAGTTCAGTTGAGTTATTTGAAATTGAAGATGGGGTCTGGAGCCAAAAAGAACCGACTTTAATGTATATGGGAGATGATATTGCTGTTATTTATCCTTATGGTATTGGTTTGAGAACTTTAAGCGTTTATTCAGGAGTTGGCAATGAAAAAGAATTAAAATATTCTTTTAAAAATACGTTAAAAGATTCTTATGTAAGTTTTTTCTTATATAAAGATTCAGTATATACAATATCTAATAATTTTGGTATTAGTTATTTTGATGATAAAGCTGAATTAGTCGAATTAGAAGAAGATGAAAATGTAGTTTATGATGATTTTTATGTTAATAATGATTTAAATAATAATAGAGTAATTGTTTTAGGAATAAAAAGAGATTTTTCGGCTGAAAATCTAAATTGTTCTATTAAAGTTGTAGATGCAAATGGAGTATCTGATTTATCTTGTACTAAGGAAAATCTCGAAGAATTGTTTAGAGAAGATTATTATAATTTATTAAATAATTTAAATAAGAATTATTATGATAAAGAAGAAGGAAATTATGTTGAAATAAAAGATAATAAGTTACGTTTTTATAGCGATGATGTTTTTATATTTGAAGATGAACCAAATAAAAATGAAAACTTTAGTAAAGTGCAAATAGTTGATGATAAAGTTATCGCTATAAAAAATAGAGTTTTGTATTCAGGAGATGCTGGAATATATAGTGATAAAATAGTAATTTATGATTTTGATGGAAATGTTTTACAAGAAATAGCAGATAATTCAGGCTATATTGATTATGTTGTTAATGATGAAAATAAAGAGTTAACAGTCTTAAAAAAATATCTTGATGGAGTTTGTTCATTCTATTATGGTGGTAATTATGATTGCAAAAATACATTTAGTTATGATGTTTACGAATTAAATCCTAAGTATGGTGATTCAGGTGTATTAGGAGATTTAGATGGCTTAGGAGATATTGTAACTAATCCAGAAACTGAGGATATTGCTATTTTATTATTTGTAGTGTTACTTATAGTTAGTTTTATTATAATTATAAAAAGAAAAAGAATCGATTTTTAAAAGCTCTTATGAGCTTTTTTTGAAGTGGTGAGTTATAATGAGTGGACGAAAAGATAAATTGATATTAGGTATTTTTTTCAGTTTCTTAGCTATTTTTTTGTATTGTAGTTCTATTTTATATTCGTATTTTGCTATAGATATGGATATAATAGCTAACATATTAATCTTTTTAGGAATAATATCATTGATAATTTATTTATATTTTTCTTTTAGGGTGAAGAAATTTAAAATTTGGAATATAATTATTTTATTGATTTTCTTTTTCTTGTATTTATCATATTATTTTGCTTTTGATAAGTATGTTGCTTTAAGGGGATTTTATGGTGGGAGAGAAGGTTTATTTGTTATTTTCACTTATTACTTACTTTTTTTATTAGCAACGATGTTTAAGAAAAGCGCGGAAAGAAATTTCTTTTTAATTCTTATTACTGTTTTAGGCATTTTTAATGTCATTTATGGTGTTTTACAAGTTTTAGATATTCATTATATTGCTTCTTTACCTGTTGCACGTAATTGGTCTGTTTCGTCTGGCTTTTTATTTAATCCTGATTTTTTCGGAACATTTATGATTATTTTAGTCGGCCTTTGGTTACCTAAATTTTTATTATCAAATAAGTTTAAAGTATTAAATTTATTAATTTTATTAATTTTTATATTAGGTGTTTTTATTAGTGGTACTATGGGTTCTTTTTTAACTTTAATTTTTTTATTTATTATAGCAATTATTTATACTTTATATAGAAGAAAATCTTTTAATAAGAAAGTTGTTTTATTTAAATATTTTTTAGTGGGAATTAGTTCTTTTACTATGTTTATATTGGTTAGTTTAATTACTAATGATAATTTAAAAGATGATGTTTTAAATATGGGAGCGGAATTTAGTAGTGTTATTACTGGTGATGTAAAAGGGGAGTTTGGAACGGGAAGAATTTATATATGGAAAGAAGCTTTAAAATATTTCCCGAAGTATATTTATACAGGAATAGGTATAGATAATTTTGCTTATTTGGGATTTGATGATAATACATTTATTTATGATTCTTATTTAGAAGATAATATTGTATATAAAGCACATAATGAATTTTTACAAATATTAGTTACAGAAGGAATTTTCACTTTTATTTTTTATTTAATATTTTTATTTCTAATAGTTGTAATTTCATTTAAAAAACTTAGTAGTCTATCTTTAAGTAGAGAAAATCAGATATTGTGTTTGTTTTTTGCTTTTATTGGATATTTATTTCAAGCGATATTTAATATTAGAATTATTTTAATAGCTCCTTTTTTCTTTATTTTAAGTGGTTTTTTAGTTGCGGATGTTACTAGTGAAAAAGAATGAAAATTTGCTTTTATGATAGTTAATCTATATAATAAGATTTACTTAGGGGGATTGCGATGAAAATAAAGGAATTTAAGATTGGGAAAAAAATTATAGCTGGTTTTTTAACGGCTTCTATTATTGGAACAAGTGGAATAGTTGGTTTTCATTTATATAAAGAAAATGAAATAAAAAGAGTAAAAGGCTATTTAAATGATTTTAGAACTGAAGAGAATTATGTTGATATGAGTAAGATTTCATGTGATTATGATATTAAAGGTTTTGATGGTAAAATACTAGCTGAAGCTTTAAGAGAATTAGATGTATCTTATGTTAGATTTAATGATTCTTATATTTATGATGGTAAACATGTAACTGGATTTGAACAAAAAACAGCTACTGATTATACTAAGTTAATAGGGATAGATAAAGACGGTAAGGAAGTATATGTTGGTTATGAACCTATAAGAGCAATTATTGATGGAGAGATTGAGTATATATATCCTGATACATATACTTTAGAAGATATTCATGTTTATCATGAACCAATTAGATATGATGAAATAGATTCAAAAGAAGTAGTAGTTATTGCAAATGATTATGAAGAATCATATAGTTTAGTTTTAGAAAATAAACATAAAAGATAACCGTGTGGTTATCTTTTTATAAAACTATTTAATATATGTGTTAAAATTATTGTTAAGGTGGTTTTATGAAAATACAACTTGGAGAATATTTATTACCGATGGAAATAATAAGGAAGAATAATAAAAATATATATTTTCGTTTTAAAGATGATGGTACTTTGTATGTTACATGTAATATATTTGTTTCAGAAAAAGAAATAAGAAGAATAATAAAAGAAAATGAAAAATCTTTATTAAAGATGTATTCTAAGTATTTAGTAAAAAGAGAAAATGACAATTATTTTTATTATTTAGGTGAAAATTATACGATAGTATATGATAGTAATTTTAAAAAAGTTGTTATTGAACCAGGTATGATATATGTTAAAGATAATAAAATGTTAGATAAATGGTATAAAGAAGAATGTTTAAGAATTTTTAAGGATAGAATAAAAGCACAATTGGAGAATTTTAAAGGGATACCTAATTTTAGTTTAAGAGTAAGAAAAATGAAGACAAGATGGGGAGTTAATAATGTGACTAAAAAGATTATAACTTTGAATTCAGAGTTACTTCATAAAGATGTCAGTTTGATTGATTATGTTATAGTACATGAGTTATGTCATTTTTATGAAGCTAATCATAGTAAAAGGTTTTGGCTTGAAGTGGAAAAAAGATATCCTTATTATAAATTAGCACGTAAAAGAATGAGGGTGGAGTAATGGAAATAATAAAATCATTAGATAATAAAAAAATTAAAGGATTAAGTAAGTTATTGATAAAAAAATATCGTGATTTAGAAAATAAATTTATAGTAGAAGGGGAACATTTAGTATTAGAAGCTTATAAAGCAGGTGTTTTGTTAGAAATAATTAGATGTCCAGAATATGAATGTAATTTAAATGTTTCAGAAACTATAGTTACGTATGAAGTATTAAAAAAATTATCTTTTACTAAAACCCCACAAAAAATAATGGGTATATGTAAAAAAATATCTGAAAAAGAAATTGGTAATAAAGTTTTAATTCTTGATGATATTCAAGATCCAGGTAATTTGGGGACTATTATTAGAAGTGCTGTAGCTTTTAATGTTGATACTATTGTTCTTTCTTCTAATACAGTTGATTTATATAATGACAAAGTTTTAAGAAGTAGTGAAGGAATGTTTTTCCATATTAATATTATAAAAAGAGATATTAATAATTTAATTAAAGAGTTAAAAGATAAAGGCTATTATGTTTTAGGAACTAAAGTAGATGGGGGTAAAGATATTAGAAAAATTGCTCATACGGAAAAGATGGCTATAATAGTGGGGAATGAAGGAGCAGGAGTAAAAGAAGAAATCTTAGATATGTGTGATGATTATTTATATATAGCAATGAATTTAAAATGTGAAAGTTTAAATGTTGGAGTGGCAACTAGTATTATATTATATGAGTTATTTTAAATAGAGGAGGATATTATGGACTTTGTTTATGTAGGGAAGATTGTTAATACCCATGGAATTAAAGGTGAACTTAGAATAAAGAGTGATTTTGAACGTAAAGAATTAGTTTTTAAGGAAGGTGTAACTTTATATATTGGTAAAGGTTTTGTTCCAGAAAAGATTACTTCTTATCGCAAGCATAAGGATTATGATATGGTTACTTTTTTAGGATATGATAATATTAATCAAGTATTAAATTATAAACAAATGGATGTACATGTTCAAAGGGAAGATTTAAAATTAGGAAGTAATGATTATTTATTACAAGATATAATAGGTTTTAATGTCTTAGAAAATGGTGAAACTCTTGGTAAAGTTAAAGAAATCGTGTATAATGGAAGTAGTATACTTTTATATGTTGAAGCAGAAAAAAATTTTTATATACCTTATAATGATGAATATATTAAGAAGGTTAATTTAAAAGAAAAGAATATAGAAGTTTATAATGCTAAGGATTTGATAATATGATTATAGATATTTTAACGTTATTTCCTGGAATGTTTGATGGATTCATAAATGAATCAATAATAAAAAGAGCACGTGATAAAGGGATTGTTAAAATTAATATAATAGATTTTAGAAAGTATTCTAAATTAAGTAATAATCAAGTAGATGACACGCCATATGGTGGTGGCGGGGGAATGGTTTTAATGATAGAACCAATATATGATGCTTTAAAAGAGATAAAAGATAATGATAAAGATGCCTATGTTATATTATTGACTCCTGATGGTAAACAATTTAGACAAGAGGAAGCTGTATATCTAAGTAAAAATAGAAAACATTTAGTATTTATTTGTGGTCATTATGAAGGATTTGATGAAAGAATTAGAACTTTATGTGATCTTGAAATTAGTATAGGTGATTATGTTTTAACTGGTGGAGAATTACCAGCGATGGTAATTAGTGATAGTATTATAAGATTATTAGATGGAGTAATAACTAATACGAGTTTAGATAGTGAATCTTTTAATGATAAATTATTAGATTATCCTACTTATACTAAACCTCGTGAGTTTATGGGAATGAAAGTACCAGATGTATTACTTAGTGGTGATCATGCTAAGATAGCTGAATGGCGTTATAAACAAAAACTTGAAAGAACTAAGGAACGTAGACCAGATTTATTGAAGTAAGAAGGTGAAAAAAATGGCTAATAGTTACTTAATTAATAAAGGACATCATGATGATAGTGTTGTATCAATTCATGAATTAGATGGTTATAAATTTAAACCAAAACCTGGTAATGGTAATTATATAAGAGTAAATGAGGTTACTATTGTTGATCGGGTTATGATTGATAAAATATTATCGATGAAGTTTGATAAGTCTTTTAAACAGTTAGTAACTATGGCTATGAATGTTATTAATGATGATGATGCAGATGATGATTCTGTTGAAATTGTTTTAAATGAAGCAGAATTAGTAAGACAAGTATTGCTTAATCGTTATCAGAAATTTTTAAATTATGATAAGGAACAATTGTTTTTAAAGAAATTACGTTTAATAGAAAATGAATTACGATTAAAACAAGTTCAAATAAAACGTAAAGCAATGTATTTAGAAGAACAAGAAAAACAAAAAGGAAGGAGCAGGTAGCTCTTTTTTTAGTTAAGTATTGCAAAAAAGTTTTTTATTTGTTATAATCTTAATTGCTTCAAGGAGGGAAATCCGCTGGATATATTTAGTTCTATGATTTTCTGGTAATGAAATATAGAAAGGATGTATAGTGATGGCAAATTTAGTTGATAAAATTAATGAGAAGCATGTTAGAAAAGATATTCCTGAATTCCGTGTTGGAGATACTGTAAGAGTAGATGTATGGGTAAAAGAAGGAAAGAAAGAGAGAATCCAAGCTTTTGAAGGACTTGTAGTTGCAAAAAAAGGTGGTAGTGTATCTGAAACTTTTTCTGTACGTAAAAAATCTTATGGTATTGGGGTAACAAGAGTTTTCCCAGTTAACTCTCCAGCTATTGATAAAATAGTTGTTGTTAAGAAGGGTGTAGTAAGAAGAGCAAAACTAAACTTCTTAAAAGGAATGAAAAAAGAATACAAAGTAAAAGAAAGAAATTAATTTCTTTCTTTTTTTATGGAAGATTAGTAACCTCGTAATAAGTAATGTTATTTTTATTTAGAGTTTTTATATACTCATTTAATCTAGTATTTGTTTTTATAGGCAAATTAATATTATACTCAGATGTTTTTAAGGAGTTAGAATTTATTTTAGCAATATTAAAATTGTTAGATAATATTATTCGATCAGGATATTTTTGGCATTGTAAACGATATTTGTTTTCTATTTCATCATAATTATTACAGAAATTTATTATAATATTTTCATTTTCACTTGGATAATGATTATAGTATATTGTAATATTTTCTGTAATATCAGTTATGATATTATCAGTTGATGTAAGATATATATCATAAGTACTATGTTGATAGTTTATATATGTATTAAGAGGAGGATTATATATATTAACATTATTAGAATCTATTGAATATTTTATATACTTAGTAACTGAATAATTTTTTATATCGTTTGTATTACTTATTTCTGGTTTATTATTAATTATTTTATTTGTTAAAATTAGAGTGATTATTATAATAATGATTATTATTAAAAATATAAGTAATTCAAGGTATTTTACTTTATTTTTCATGTTTATTCCTTACTTTCTAAATAAATTATATATAAAAAGGGAAGATAATGTCAAATTAGAATATAAGGAATTGTTAATTAATTTATTTTACTTTATTCAAATACTTAAAAATGATAAAATTAAAGAGGTGAGTTATATGGAAGAAAAAGAAGAAATAAAAAATACTAAGCAAAAACGTTCAATAAAGAAAATTATTATTGATCTTATTCCTTATGTAATTATTTTATTAGTGGTTGTTTTAGTTAGAACTTTTATAGTAACTCCGATTATTGTAAGTGGACCAAGTATGCAACCTACATTAGATGGGGGAGAATTGATGATTCTCAATAAAATGAGTGATTTAGAAAGATTTGATATAGTGGTTGTTGATGCGGGTAATGAAGAAATTATTAAAAGAATTATAGCAATGCCTGGGGAGACAATATCATGTGAAGATGGAATTATTTATGTTAATGGACGTCGTCAAGATGAAGAATATAGTCAGGGAATTACTTTTGATTTTGATAAAGTTGTTTTAGAAGATGATGAATACTTTGTTATGGGTGATAATAGGGAGAATTCAGCTGATAGTAGGCATATGGGTGCTTTTAAGAAAGAGCAGATAAAAGGAACTGCTAAAATAATATTATTTCCTTTTAATGAATTTGGAACTGTACAATAGTTAATGAGGTGAATAGATGAAAAAGAAGTTTAATTGGAGTTTTATAATTAAATTATGTATAAGTTTATTTTTTATTTTAATTAGTGGATTATTATTTATTTCAGTATATAGATTAAATATTATTCCTAATAAATATTTAATTATATTTGCTAGTATATTAGTATTAATTCATTTAATTAGTAATATATGTTTATTTATAAAAAAGAAATGGACTAAGATTATTACAGTTGTTTTGATGTTTATTTTAACAATTGTTTCTGTTTTAGGAATAAAGTACGCGAATGATATTGATCAGTTTTTAGATAATTCCTTTGGTAATGCTGAAGATATTTTAACAATTGATTTTATTTTGTTAAGTAAAAATAATTATCAAGATGATGAGTTAAAGAATAAAGAAGTTTATTATTATAATTCAGCAATATTTATTGATAAAGCAATTACTAAATTACAAGAAAAGTATCCAGTTACTGTTAAGGGGATTGATGATTTAAATCAATTATTAAATTATGATATTTTTTTGATAGATAAAACGACTTTTTATTTATTTGTTGAAGAATTAGGGACAAATGCTGATGATTATCATGTATTATATGAATTTTCTATAGAATATGAAATAGAAAGTGAAGAAACGAATAAAGATGATAATAGTAAAGAAGAGATAGATAAAACTAAAGCTGATAGTAGTGAAGGTGCTTATTATAATATTTATTTAGGTGGTATTGATTTTTCGGGATTTAGAATGGATTTAAATAAGATTATTACTATTAATACTAAATCTAATGAAATTTTAATAACTAATATTCATCGTTATACTTATATAAATATTCCAGCATTTAATAAGAAAAATATTTTATCTAATACCGCTTATTATGGAATTAATAATAATATAGAAGCTATAGAAGAATTATTTGATATAGATATAGATTATTATGTAAGTGTTAAGACAACGGGCTTAGTATCTTTAGTTGATACAATAGGGGGAATTGAATATTGCTCAGATCAATCTTTTACAACTACTCATGCTAAAGTTATTGGAACGTATGATGATACTAAAGGTGAACATGTAAAGGTGAAAAAAGGTTGCCAGCATTTTAATGGAATTGAAACATTAACAGTTGCAAGAGAAAGAGAAGCTTTTAGAATGGGAGCAGTACAAAGAGATGCTAATACAACAGCAATAATGTTAGATATTTTATATCAAATGAGGAGTCCAGAAAATATAATGAATTATACTTCTATTTTAAATGCTGTATCTGGAATGTATACTACTTCTATTCCAAGAGATGAACTAACAGAAGGTGTTAAACGTTTATTAAATGGTGGTTGGAGTATTAAAACTCAAAGACTAGAAGGAACTAATGGTAAAAATAAAATTCATTTTAGTAATCTTATTGGTCCAGTAAATTATCCAAAAAGTTCTAGTGTTACTAAATGTTCTAAAGCTATAAAAGCTTTAGCTAATTAAAAAAGTAATTTTTAATTACTTTTTTTGTTTGGGATAGCAAAAAAGACAATTTCTGTAGGATAAAGATAATTACCATAGCAACGTAAATAATAATTATAATTATTATTATAAGAGTTAATTAATAATGGTATTTGCCATAAATGATTATTTTTATGATATACAGAAATTAGTAATTTAGGTGTATCATTTATAATATGTTTTTGTGAACCAAAAAGGGCTTTTAATTCATCTCCTTCAATATCCATTTTTATTAGAGATATTTTATCTTTAATATCTAAATCTAAAGTTGTAGCTTTAATTTTTGTTTTTCCTTTAGAAGATGTTTGGTTAGCGGAATTAGATATGTTATTTATAGATAGATATAAGTTTTCTTTTTGATTAATAATGGCTTTTTGTTTAAAGATAATATTATTATAAGGGGCTAAGTTATTTTTTAAATAAGCAAAAGAGTCAGGAGTTATTTCGTAACAATATATTTTTTTATATGAATTAGGTCCATAAGTATATAGATAATCTAAAACAGTATCTCCAATATATGAACCTAGATCTACGATTATTTCATTTTGACATTTAGGAATAATATCTAAGTCAAAATATTGTTTATATGGATTATTAAGACAGGAGTTTAGAGTATTAAAGTCAAAACTGTACCAATGGTTTAGAATTGCATATAATAATTTTTTTGATTTATAATCGTTTAATAATTTATATAGTTTTTTAAATTCTTTAGTATTGTTTTTTAAAGTTTTAGCTTTCATTTTTAAAGCATTAAAATTATTATTAGAGATATCGATAGTACCCCAATAGTTGAATTGATTGAGAAAATCAGATATTGCTTTTTGATTTTCTGTAGGTATACTTAAAAAACTATTTTTTATATTAATAAATATTTCTTTTTCAGACATTTTATTAAACTTAGAAATTAACTCATTAAATTTTTTATCAATTATATTCATTTTTATCCTCCTATAAAGTATATTTTTAAATAACAAAATAATGCTAGGTATGTTAAAATAAGAAATAAATAATTATTAATAGGAGTTGGTGATATGGAGTTAGTAAAAATAGGAGATAAAACTTATTATATTGCTAATGCTACTAATATAGGTGTTTATAAAATAAATGATAAAGATGTTTTTTTAATAGATACTGGTAATGATAAAGATGCTGGGAAAAAAATACTTAAAATAATAAATGAACAGGGTTGGAATATTAAAGGGATTATTAATACACATTCTAATGCTGATCATATTGGTGGAAATAAGGTAATTCAAGATAGAAGTGATTGTATTATTTTAGCTAATGGTATCGAGAAAAGTTTTACTGAGTATCCAATATTAGAATCTTCTTTCTTATATGGAGCTTATCCATTTGAAGAATTACAAAATAAGTTTTTATGCGCTAAAGAATCTAGAGTAACTTTACTAAAGGATAATTTACCTTTAGGATTAGAAAGTTTTAATTTAAAAGGTCATTTTTTTGATATGATAGGAATTAAGACAAGTGATGATGTTTATTTTTTAGCTGATGCTTTATTTAGTGAAGAAACTATATCAAAGTATCATTTGTTTTATATTTATAATGTTAAGGAATTTTTAAATACGTTGGAATTTTTAAAAAAATTAAATGGTAATGCTTATGTTTTAGCACATTGTAAAGTAACCAATGATATTTCTAATTTAATTGAAATAAATAAGAATAAGGTTTTGGAAATAAGTGATTGTATATTTGATTTATGTAGTAAAGAATTAACTTTTGAAGAAATATTACAAGGTGTTTTTGAAAAATATAATTTAGATATGAATTTAAATCAATATGTATTAGTTGGAAGTACAATTAAAGCTTATTTAACTTATTTACATGATCTTGGAAAATTAAAATACGAGTTTATAGATAATAAAATGATTTTTAAACAAATTAAATAATAAGGTGAAATTAATGAAGATTGTTTTTGGAACGACTAATCAAAGAAAAATAGAGGATTTAAAAAAATTAATTAAAATATTAGATTTAGATTTAGAAGTTTTGGGATTGGATGATATTGATTGAAATTTAGGTGAAATTAATGAAGATGGTCATACAATAGAAGAAAATTCTTTAATAAAAGCTCGAGCAATTTATAACTTTTGTAATGAACATAATATAAATTATCCTATTATTACTGATGATGCAGGATTATTTTGTGATGCTCTAAATGGTGAACCAGGTGTATTTACGGTAAGTCTGCTGATGAAACAATAGATTATCTAAAAAAGGCAAGCGATGATAAAGATAGCATATTGTATAGAAAAATAGATATGAATAATATAGGCATTACAGGACACTCACAAGGTGGTGCTGGAGTATTTACCTCTATTTCCATTATGGAGTATAAAGATGTATATAAAACAGCAGTTGCATTATCTCCAACATATGAAGAATCAGCTCTTGCTTTTGGTTGGAATTATGATTTAACAAAAGTAAATATTCCAACTTTAATCATAGCAGGAACAAAGGGTGATTTTGAAACACAAATGGTTATCCCAATAGAAAAAATGATTAATATGTATAATAAAATTCTTGCGTCTAAAGTCATGATGAGAAGAATTGGCGCAGAACACGGACAGATGTTGTATTCAGCAGATGGATATGTAACGGCATGGTTTATGTGGCAATTACAAGATAATGAAGAAGCAAGTAAAGCATTTACTGGTGATAATCCAGAGATAATGCAAAATGAACTTTATCAAAAACGAAAAATTAATTTTAACAATTAGTAAATTAAATATCTATAAAAAATTTACTTATATTTAATTAAATCTATTCAAACTTACTCGAATTTTACAAGTAATGAAAAGTCTTAAAAATAAAGGCTTTTTTGATATTTTACACTATATTACTAATTAGAGTTTTTTTTCATACCCGATAAAATCGTGTGTTCGAATCACACCGTCGTTACCAATTTTGATAATTTTACTAGGTTTTAAACCTAGTTTTTTATTGGGAA
>CALVJQ010000028.1 GCA_944332265.1 uncultured Bacilli bacterium | reverse complement strand
TGTAATAATATTGATGAAAGTTATTAGAAAGGATAAAGAGTATGAGTAATATAAAATGGATTGTAAGTCCTAGATTTTTTGAAATAGAATTTTTTCCTTTTATAATTTTAATAATTTTATTACTTTTAATGTTAATAATTTTAGGAATATTTGTTAAAATAGAATTATATAAAAATAAAAATGAAAAGAGGAATATTAGATGAAAAGATTGTGTTCTTATTTAGGAGGTTTTTTGATTGTTATTTTAATGTTTCCAATATTAGTTTTAGCAGATGTTGGTGCACCAGAACTAGGTGATTATGATGTTATTATCTCAAATAAAGATGGTGCTTCGTTGTATGATTATAATTATAATGTCATAGATAAAATTCCTTATGATACAAAGATAACTGTTAATTTTGAATATACTAGAGATGGTGTATTATATGGAACAATAAATTATCATGGTCAAACAGGTGATATTAGATTATCTGATGTAAAGATATATGATGAAGAAATTGATTTAGATGATTATTTAAAATTAGATACACCAGCTGAGTTATATGTTTTTGATGATGATGCTTATTTATATAAAGGGCCTTCTACAGTATATGGGCGTGTTGATAAGGAAGTTAGAATACCTCAAGGAGAAATTGTTTCTTATGAATATTATAATGATGCTTGGGTTTATGTAGAATATGATGGTGTAAAAGGTTGGTTATTAAATTATTCATTTGGTGATATTTATTCGGATTTATCTAATTCTGTTGCTCAGGTAGCGGGTGAAAAAAATAGGGTATATGTTATTGATAATGTTAAAACTTTATTGAAAAATCCTAAAAATACTGATGATACAATTGATGTAGATATTCCAGCTGGAACTGAATTAGAATATAAATATTATTATAGTTTAGCTAAAACAGGTTATGCATATGTTGAGTATGAGGACCAAGAAGGCTGGATATATGTCTCTCCGTCATCTTTTGGTGAAGATTCATCTAGTGCAGTAATTGAAGATGAATGTTCAACATTAATTGTAGTTAGTGAAGAAGCTTATATTTATGAAGAAGAAACTAATTTAGATAGTAAAACTGATAAAACTATTCCTTATGGAGAAGAAGTTACGGTTATATTTAGTTTTGTAAAAGATAATTATACTTGGTATTATGTTTCTTATGATGGTGAAAATTATTGGTTAGCAGAAGATAGTGATTATGAAAACAATTCACTATATGTTGGTAATTATGGTTATGTACAGACATATGAAATAAATAAAGGTATTGAAATATATGAATATCCTAATAAAGATTCTAAAATAATAGGAACAATTAATAAAGATGGCGAAGTAGTAGATACTTATTATACTTTTATAGATAATAATTATGAATATAGTGATGAATATTATAGTTGGACTTATATTGAATATGATGGTGTAAAAGGTTGGGTTTTAACTACTACATTAGGTGATTTAAAAGAAAATAAAGAGTTATGTAAAACAACTATAAAAACAGAAGAAAATGAAGATAATAAAGAAGATAAAGAAGATAAATCATCTAATTCATTATCTCCTAAAGTAATTGTAGCAATAGCAATTGGTGGAGCAGTTGTTCTAGCTTTAGTAGTAATAGTAATTATAAAATTAGTTAATAGAAATAGGAATAATGAGATGCTATAAGCATCTTTTTTCGTGTTATAATTTATATGGTGAGATAATGAATATTTTTATTATTATGTTGATTGCTTTAAGTTCTACCTTATTTATAGAATTTGTAGGAGCATATATATTAGGTATACGAAATAAGTTAGATTTTGTTAATGTAGGATTAGTTAATATTTTAACTAATCCGTTAGTAGTATCAATATCTTTTTTTATGAATATTACATATGGTGTTGTCTATAGAAGAATAGCCTTATTTATTTTAGAGGTATTGGCTTTTTTTGTGGAAGGTTATATTTATGATAAATTTTTTTCTTTTAAAAAGTATAATGGATTTACTATTTCTTTTATATTGAATATTTTATCTTTTGGATTAGGTATTCTTATAAATAAAATAATTTATTAATTTGTGAGTGTTAAATATAGTTATTTCTTTTTTTATGTTATAATAATTATGGTGATGTTTATGGAATATACTTATAAAACAAAAGGTACTTGTTCTGTACAGATTAAATTCGATTTAAAGGATGATAAAGTTTATAATATTAAATTTTTTGGTGGATGTCCTGGTAATTTAAAAGCTATATCTAAATTGTTGGATGGCCAAAGTGTTACATATATTGAAGATAAATTATTAGGTAATCAATGTGGTTCTAAAGGAACATCTTGTGCTGATCAATTAGCAATAGCAGTGAGAAAAGCTTATGAAGAAAGTAAAAAATAAAAATAATGGTGTTCCTGGAGAAATTAGAGCATTATTTGGGAAATTTTATTTATTTTCTTTTATATATATTTTATTCTTTGGAATTATTTATCCATTTTTTTTACTAAAGAGAGTTTCAATTGTTAGTTCAATATTAATTTTTATTTTATTAATTATAGTTTATATCTATATGATAGATGATGTTAGAACAAAAAAGAAAACGTTTTTTTCTAATATGTATTTTTATTTAATTATTATTGTTTTTTTTGTAATATCTTTTTCTTTAGTTAGATTTATTCTAACTCTTGAATTTTAGTGTATTTTTAGTATAATACATGATATAATTGTTTAGTTACTTATGAGGAGGTGCGAAATGAGAACATATAAAGCTAATTTACCAGAAGGTGTTAAAAAACAATTTGGTTCATTAAGAGGGGTTAAAGTTAAACTTGTTGCTAAAAATAAGAAGAAAAACAAGAATACAAAAGCTAATTAATAAGCAGACTAAGGTCTGTTTTTTTGTGTTATAATGGTAGTGTGGTGAAGTAATGAAAAAAGGATTTATTTGTTTACTTTGTTTTCTTTTTTTGTGTGGATGTTCTCATAATAAAGAGAATGTACAGGATAACAATGATAAACAGGAGAAATTTGTCTTAGAAAAAATTAATAATAATTATGATTATGTTTATTTAGATACTTATTATAATTTAAAATTAAATGGTAATTATTATAATTTAGATAATTTAATAATTAATGTAAATAGTGAAGATGTTTTAAATGTTAATTTGGAACTTAAAAGTTTTGTTACTAAAAGTTATCAAAATATGGTAATTGATAATAACGAAATTATTGAAGGAACAATAATTGATTATAAGTATTATGTAACTGATAAATATATATCAATTTTACAGCTATTTTATCCTTATATTAATGGTGAAAAAGGAGAAGAAAGTGTTAATATTTATGTAGTATCTTTAGATAATGGAAAGGTTTTAAATAATGAAGATATTTTAAAATGTTTTGAATTATCAGAAGATGGATTGATGAACAAAATAGAAACTAACATTAATAGTGAAGATATTATGTATACTATGATGAATATTAAAGAAGAGGGATATGATTTATATATAAATAACGATAATAAATTAGTTGTTAGTTATTATGAAGTAACTGATATAAATAGTATTAGGAAAGATTTAGTTTTGTAAATTAAAAAAGTTCATAAATTGAACTTTTTTAATTGTAATTATAACATTTTATACGTTCTGGTTGTTCGTTATAGTTATAGTAAATACAATTACATTTTTTAGAATATTTAGGGCATTCACATTTGTAGGCAAAATCACACTTGGCAAAAGGCTGTTGTTCAGTAAGAGTATTTCCAGAGCATTCAAAATTATAATATTTAGATAGTAGAGTATAAAATACGATTATAAGAATTGCTAATTGAACAAGTGCTAAGTATTTTAAACATTTATTTAGTTTGTTTTTTTTAATATTTGTTGTTGATTTATCCATTAAAATCACCTTTATATTAGTATAGTGTTATTTTATCATATTTTATTTTTTTTATACAATGTTATTAAGCTTTTACATGTTATAATAATATTGGTGATACTATGACAATATCAACAAAGAAACTAGTATTAGTTAATATTATTCTTTTATTTTTAATAATTATAGGTTTTATTGGAGTTTTTTTATTTGATAAGTATATTTATGTTCCATATGATCCGTTTGATGATCCTAGTGAATACGAGAGACTTGATGGGGAAAGATTGAAAGATAGTGAAATTCCTGATATTGTATTAAATAATGTTCAAAGTGTAGTAGATGAATATTCCCAATCTTTAAATAATAAGGGAATTGAAAATATTAAGATTGGAAAAATTATTTCTTTATTATATAAAGATGGTAAATATCATTTTAAATATATTATTGTAAATGAAAATACTAATAGAATAATTGCTACTCTTTATTTTCGTTATATAAAAGATGGAATGATAAATAGTGTTACGGCTGAATATAGGTATTTTAGTGAAAGTGACTTTTTAATATATAATAATACTTTAATAGAACTAGAAAGTCTTAATATTTCGGGGACAGATATCTATAAAATAAAGAATAGATTTAAAAGTAAAATAGATACCTCATGGAAGTTAGGAAATAATTATCAGTATGATTATTATAAACAAGGACAACTGGATGGTGTATATGGCGGAATAAGCGATTTAAAAATTTTTGCTATTATGTTTTAAAAAATCATAATGGATTAGAAAGTAGTGATAAAGAATGACAGTTATTGAATTAAAGGGAATAAATAAAATATATAAAAAAGGGAATGAAGAAGTTAGAGCGTTAGAAGATATTGATTTGGCTTTTGAAAAAGGGAAATTCTATGCCATAATGGGACATTCTGGAAGTGGTAAATCAACTTTAATTAGTATTCTTGGATTAATGAATAAATTTGATTCTGGTGATTATCTTTTAAATGAAAAGAGTACCAAAGACTTAAAAGAGTTGGAAGCTTCTAAATTAAGAATGAAAGAAATTGGTTTTGTTTTTCAAGAGTTTTATTTAGATGAATATATGACGGCTTTAGATAATGTTATCTTACCAATGTTAATTAATAAAGAAATAGATAAACAAAATAGAGAGAAGATAGCTATAGATTTGTTAAAAAAGTTTAAATTAGAAGGTCGAGAAAGTCATTTACCTCATGAACTGTCTGGTGGAGAAAAGCAAAGAGTTTGTATAGCCCGAGCATTAGCAAATAATCCGTCAATTATTCTAGCAGACGAACCAACTGGAGATTTAGATGAAGAAAACGAAAAAATGATATTCGATTATTTAAAGCAATTATCTACGGAAGGTAAATGTGTGATAGTTGTTTCACATAGCAATGAAGTTAAAAATTATGCTGATATTCTTATTGAATTAAAAAGTGGAAAGTTGGTGAAATAATGAGTTTTAAAGACCAATTTTTCATTGTTAGAAATAGATTGTTTGAAAAGAAAAATATAATTTTGTTAATTGTATTAACTATTATTTTTTTGATTTTAATTACTTGTCTGACTATTATTCAATTTAGTATAAACAATAAAAATGAAATATCAAATTTGGCTGATGGAAGAACTTATAAGATAGTTCATGAAGTAGTTGATGATGATGTTAATAATACATTAAGAGATGTTGATTTTGACGATGAACAAATTGAAAAGATAAAAAATCTTGAGCATGTTGATTTAGTTGTGAATGAGAAGTATTATCTTGAAAGTAGAATTGAAGTTTCGGCATTTGATAAGGGGAGCGAAAAGGGAGTATTAACTTTAAAAGCTTTACTAAATAAAGATGATATAAAAATAAAAACAGGAACTAATTTAGAAAATAAATATGAATTGGTTTGTTCGGATATATTTTATCCGCATGAATTTGAAGATCGAATTTATAGTGATTTGTTTATCCCAAGTAATGAATTTTTAGATAAAGAAATTAAAGTTATTTCATCTAATGAAGATTTAGATGAAAAAGAGATTACTTTAAAAATTGTTGGATCTTATGAAAATAAATATATGGAAACAGCTAATACTTGTTATACAGATATGGAAACGTATGATCAAATAACATCTAAATATATGGGATGGATTGGAAGCTATGATGAATATGGGAATTTAATTGAAAAAGAGTATAATGAATATACTGATTATTTTGTAGTAATTGATTCAAAAGAAAATATTCCTTTTGTTTTAGAAAAGTTAAGAGAAATGAATATGGAATATTATCCTTATTTTTATACTGATTATTCCTTTTTATATTCCTTATTTTTAGTACCATTATTTATAGGGCTTGTTGTTATTATATTAACTTTTTCTATTTTATATAGTTTTATATCGAAAAAAAATACAAGTAGATTAAATAATATAGGGATTTTAAAAGCAATTGGATATGATGAAAAGGATATTATAGGATTAAATTTTAAAGAAAATGTGATTTTAATAATTGCTTCTTATATTATTTCGTTATTAATATATTTTATAGTGTTAAATTATTTAACTTATACTTTTTTGGCTGAAATAACATATAATAATTTTATTTTAAATGTTCCATATCTTTTAATAATAATCTTATTAATTTTATTTATATTTATAATTTATTTAATTACTAAATTAAGTTTTAAAAAGATTTTTAATTATAGTATACAAGAGTTGTTAATAACGAAATAAATGGTGGTTTTATGATTTATAGAAGTTTTTTTAAAAAGAAAATTACTAAAATTTATTTATGGATTTTTATATTATTTAGTATTTTGTTTTCTTTTTTGTTTATTGCGAAAGAATGGATAATAGTTAAAGGTAATGAAGCTTATAAAGGATCTTTTATTTATTTTGTTAGTAAAGAAGATATTGATTTAAGCAGAATTTATAATATAAAGAAATATAATAAAGCTTTATATGCTAATTGCCATAGTGATTTAGTTGATATCTTTGTTGTAAATGATAAACCGATAGTTAATAATGATAATAATGAAAAGGTTGAATGTGCTTTAGAAGGGTATACAATTAAATATTCAGTAATGGATGAAATTAATATTGTACAGAATGATGCTTTATATAAGGTGTTAAATAATAAAGGAGAAGACTATTATTATTTTATTAGTTTAAATAATTGGTTTGATGTGGAAAGAACATCTAGTATAATTAAAGATGTTTATAAGGTTGAACCTATTATTAATGAGATTAATATTGATAGTAATAATTATAAGGATTATATTTATATTTTTAATATTATTATTAAAGTCTTATTATTTTTATTTGTTTTATTACTTTTAGTTTCAATTGTAAATGTTATTATAGATGAAAAAAAGAATAATAAATTATATTATTCTTTAGGATATAGTAAGATAAGAATTGCTTGTATAACTTTTAATAAAATATTATTTCTTATGTTAATGCCAATGATTATTTTCTTGTTGCTTTTAATTGTAGGTAAGATTGTTTTATAAAAGACGTTTCTATTATATGAAACGCCTTTTTAATTAGATAAAACTACTTAATCCACTCATACATATTTTGTTAATAAATATTGCTATGTTAGATGGTTCTTCTTGACAGTTGGATTTTATCCATGATTCGATGATTCCAATAGTACCATCAACGATGAAATTATAAATGTTTTCTAAGTCAGAATGACTAGCTTTTTTTAGTAACTTTTCCCATTCTGTAATACTTTGATTGTATACTAAGCCTAAAATTCTTCTTAAGAAGGTGTGATCACCATTTTCGCTTAATAATCTTGTATATATTTCTTTATGAGCAGAAATAGTTTCAATTATTTTACTAGTAAATGATATTAAATAGTTTCTTTTTATATCATTTATGTTTTTTTCTAAATCTGTTAATAAAGATTCTTCTATTTTATGAACTATATCATCAATATCTTTATAATATTTATAAAATGTAGTTCGATTTATTTTAGCTTTTTTACACAGTTCTAAGACTGTAATATCTTTTATTTTTTTTTCTTTAATTAAAAGAAGTAAAGTATTTGTTAATTTCTTCTTTGTGTTTAAAATCCTCTTATCCATTTTATCACCTTTTACCTATGATAATTATATAATATTTTAAATAATTAATCAACATAATGTTTATTAAAAAAATAAAGAAAAAGAGAAGTTTTATGTTATAATGTTGTATGATATGGAGGTATATATGACAAATAGAATAATATTGAATGAAACATCTTATTTTGGATTTGGTGCTCGTGAGGTTTTAGTTAGTGAAATAAAACGTAGAAAGTTTAAAAGAGCTTTAGTTGTTACTGATGAGACTTTATTAAAAGTTGGTGTAACTAATAAGGTATTAACATTGTTAGATGAAAATGAAATACCTTATGAAATATTTAGTGATATTAAACCAAATCCAACAATTACAAATGTAAAAAAAGGTTTAAAGATAGCTAAGAAGTATCATTGTGATTATTTAATAGCTGTTGGTGGTGGTTCTGTTATTGATACTGCGAAAGCTATTGGAATAGTTGTTAATAATCCAGAATTTAAAGAAATTAAGAATTTAGTAGGAACTGCAGATACTAAGAATCCAAGTTTACCGATAATAGCTCTTCCTACAACAGCAGGAACTGCAGCAGAAGTTACTATTAATTATGTTATAACTGATGAAGAATCGGTTGTTAAATTAGTTTGTGTTGATCCTAATGATATTCCAGTATTAGCAATTGTTGATACGGAATTAATGGCGGCAATGCCTGTTAGTACAGCAGCAGCTACAGGTTTAGATGCTCTTACACATGCAATGGAGTGCTATATAACTAAAGGGGCATGGGAAATGTCTGATATGTTTGCGTTAAAAGCAATGAATTTGATTTACAATAATTTAGAGAGTGCTGTTAATAAGAATCAAGATGCAATGGATAAAATGGCACTTGCACAATATATTGCGGGAATGGGCTTTTCTAATGTTGGTTTAGGAATTGTTCATTCAATGGCTCATCAATTAGGAGCTGTTTATGATACTCCGCATGGAGTAGCTAATGCTTTATTGTTACCTTATATTCTTGAATATAATGGTGAAGTTTGTCCAGATAGATTTAGAGATATGGGAGAAGCTTTTGGTTTAGATATGAGTAATTTGTCAGATAAAGAAGCTGTAGAAAAGGTAGCTTCTGCTGTTAGAGAATTAGCTATAAGACTTAATATTCCACAACATATAAGAGATGTTGGAGGAAAGGAAGAAGATATTCCAATGTTGGCTAAAAAAGCTTTAGAAGATCCATGTACAGGAGGAAATCCACGAGATATGGATTTAGATGAGTTTGAAAAGTTATTTAAAAAAGCTTTTTAATAAAAAAGATGTTTTGATACATCTTTTTTTGATATACTTTTATATAAGGAATGATTTATATGCAGATAGATAATATTATTGAAAAAATTATAAATGGTATTCATCCTAATTGGTCAACTATCTATAAAATAAGGTATGTTTATATTGAATTAGGAAAAGTTCTAAGTAAAAATACTGACTTTTTCTTTTCGGTAGATAGGAAGTTAACTGAAGATAATATGTCTTTTAAAGAAATTAAGGAAGCATATGAAAAAGAAGATAATTTAAGTACAAGTGTAATTTGTAAATCTTCTTCTGTAATTTTAAAAATGATTTATGATCGATTAGGAATTAGTAGTAAATTAGTAAAATCATTAAATAATGTTATTGAATATGATGATGGAATAGATTCTTTAGATATTAATCATTGGTTTTTAGCTGTTAGTGATGGGAAAAATGAATATTTTTGTACATTATCATCTGATTTACCTTTTATTCAAATGGGTATGGAAACAAGACATTTTGGGGTAAATATTCCTTATAAAAAAATGGTTGATGGTGTAGAAATTCAAGTATATGAAGGAGAAGAAATAAAACATAAGGTTATTGATAGAGAGTTTTTGCGTAAGATTGATATAGATATTGAATATATTACTAATCAATATCATTATAGTGATAATTATATGAAGACTAGTGATTGGCATTATAATTATGATGATGCTTCTTTATATATGTTATCAGATGCTTTAAATTCTAATAAAATGTATATTGATTTAGAAACAGAAAGTACTTATTTTTATCACGATTTAACTTTTTTTAAAAATGAAAAAGGTGAAGAGATTGATTTATTTAATCTTGATAATATACGTTTAAATAATGATGATTGGAATAAATGGAAAAAAGTGTTATGTGAATATGTTGTAGGGCGTATAAGTGAGATTGTTGGTTATAAGATTAATTCTTATCCAAGTTTTCACGATCCTTCATGGAATTATGATGATTGGCTATTAAATGTTTGTAAACAAATTCAAAGATATTTAAGTGGATTTTTACATACATTTAGTGAAGATTTATATGTTAAAGTGCCATTTAAATATTCTAAATGGTCAAGAGTATTAAAAAAGGAATTAGATAGTACTTTTTTTGATAAGGATTATGATAATGTTCTTATGATATTAGATAAAATGAATGCTTTAGTTACTTTTGTTAATCAAGGTAAATTTAATCGTCATTTTTCTCTTTTATTAAAATCATTAGGTTATCATTTTATTCATAGGGAAAACTTATTTGAAGAATCTTTAGTTGACGGAAAGGTATCAAGTAAGTATATTGCTCATAAATTTAAGAAATTATTTAATGTAATTTTTGATTGTAATAATACTATAGGCAGTTTTAGTAGGATGAATTATAGTGAACAAGTGGTTATTATTAAATTAATAATTGAAAGAATGTTTAAAGAGTTAAATAGGGAGAATTCTTCTTTAAGTGAACATAATAATAATTATAGTGAGGTATTTAATAGAATACAGTTATATGCTATTAAGAATAAAAAAAATAAGGAATATTCAATAATTTTTCATATCTTAGATGATGGTACATATGTTGATACTTATTATTATTTTAATCCTAAGACTAATGAGTTTAAATTAGCTAATATTTTTGATATTTATAGTGAGTATATTATTGTTAGTAATCGTTTTAAGAGTCGAATTGAGGAAATGGAAGACATAGAAGTAGTAGATGAAAAAAAGATTAAATTTTAGTGATAAAATTTAATCTTTATTTTTTAGCGAGTTTATTTAAATCTTGCTCTGATAGTGGAGATATAATTGGTTCTATGGTTGGATATTTGGCATTTCCCATATGCTTTTTAATTTCAGCAATTAGAGTTATGAATTTTTTATATTCTTCGCTATTGGAATCTATTCTTTCAATTTCACCTTTAGTATAGCTTAATAATTCTAAGGCATTGATGATTCTTTTTACTATTGGTTTATTTTGATTAAAATAAATTAAGTATGAAAATATAGTTTCATCTGTTTTAATAGAAAGAATATAACTTTGATTTTTGTTTTGGGTAGTTAATTTATGTAATGTATAAGTTGCTTTATTTTCCATAGAATCCTCTCCTTGCTATATGGAATTATATATGAAGCTTTTTTAAAAGTCAAATATATGTATTGTGAGGTTTTGATGAAAATTAGCACTTCCTATTGACAAGTGCCAATTAGGGTGTTATTATTCATTTAGTAAAGAAGGAAAGATGAAATATGAGAAAAAAACAATTTAAAACAGAATCAAAGAAAATTTTAGATTTAATGATTAATTCTGTTTATACTAATAAAGATATTTTTTTAAGAGAGTTGATATCTAATGCTAGTGATGCAATTGATAAATTGTATTATAAGTCATTAACTGATCGTAAAGTAAAACTTGATAAAGATGATTTTTGTATTCGTTTAGATTTAGATAAAGATAATCGAGTAATTACTATTAGTGATAATGGTATAGGAATGAATTTAGAAGAATTAGATGAAAATTTAGGTATTATTGCGAAGAGTGGTTCTTCTTTATTTAAAGAAATGAATGAAAAAAATAAGGATGTTAATATAATTGGTCAATTTGGTGTTGGTTTTTATTCTGCTTTTATGGTTGCTAAGGAAATAAGAGTATTGAGTAAAGCCTATGGAAGCGATAAAGCTTATGAATGGATAAGTGATGGCGCTGATGGATATACAATTAATGAGTCTTCTAAAGAGGATGTTGGTACTGAAATTAAATTGTATTTGAAAGATAATACAGATACAGAAAATTATGATGAGTATTTGGAACCACGTAGAATTGAAGGAATTGTTAAAAAATATTCTGATTATGTTAAATATCCTATTATTATGAAAAAAGAGGAAACAAAGATAAAAGATAGTAAAGATAATAGTGATGATAAAGATGTAAAAACAGAAACGGTTGTTGAAGATAAGACTTTAAATAGTATGATTCCTATTTGGAAGAAAAATGAAGATGAAGTTACACAAGAAGAATATAATTCTTTTTATGCTGATAAATTTTATGACTTTGAACCACCAATAAAGACTATTCATAGTAAAGTAGAAGGTCAAGTATCTTATGATTCTTTATTGTTTATACCTGCTCATGTACCATATGATTATTATACTAAAGAGTATGAAAAAGGACTTCAATTATATTCTAATGGTGTTTTGATTATGGATAAATGTGCTGATTTGTTACCTGATTATTTTAGCTTTGTTAAAGGACTTGTTGATAGTGAAGATATTTCATTAAACTTATCTAGGGAAATGTTACAACAAGATAGACAATTAAAAGTAATAGCTAAAAGTATTGAAAAGAAGATTAAAGCAACTTTAGAAGATATTTTAAAGAATGATCGTGTTGGTTATGAGAAATTCTTTGATGCTTTTGGAATGCAATTAAAATATGGTATATATAGTTCTTATGGTATGAATAATGATACTTTGAAAGATTTATTATTATTTTATAGTTCAAGAGATAAGAAACGTATTACTTTGAAAGAATATGTTGATAATATGAAGGTTGGACAAGATAAGATATATTATGCAAGTGGAGAAAGTATCGATAAAATTGATTTGCTTCCAAATGTTGAAAGATTTAAAGAAAATGATTATGAGGTTTTGTATTTATGTGATTATGTTGATGAATTTACAATTCAAGCTTTAATGGAATATGATGGTAAGAAGTTTGCTAATGTTGCTTCTGAGGAAGTTAGTTTAGATACGCCTGAAGAAAAAGAAGCTTTAGAAAAGAGAAATGAAGAAGCAAAAGATATGTTTGCAGCTATGAAAGAAGCATTGCCAGAAGTTAAAAATATTAAATTTACTAATAAGCTTAAGAATCATCCAGTTTGTTTAAGTACGGAAGGTAATATATCATTAGAGATGCAAAAAATAATGAATTCAATGCCTACTGGTGAAGATGTTAAAGCTGAAATAGTTATGGAAATTAATGAAAAACATCCAATTGCTAATAAATTAAAAGAATTATATGAAAATGATAAAGATAAGTTAAGTGATTATACAAAGATTTTATATAATCAAGCTCGTTTAATAGAAGGTTTAAGTGTTGAAAATCCGACTGAACTTACTAATTTAATTTGTAATTTAATGAGTAAGTAAAAAAAAGCATGTTTATATAACATGTTTTTTTGTTATAATTTCTTTAGGTGGTTTGTATATGAAAGTGTTAACTTTAAAACAACCATGGGCTAGTTTAGTAGCTAATGGTTATAAAGTATATGAATTTAGAAGTTGGAAAACTAATTATAGAGGAGAATTATTAATTCATGCTGGTTGTGGAGTAGATAAAAAGGAATTAGAATTAGTTAAAAGCTTAGGTTTAAAATTTCCTAAGAAGAAAATTTTATGTAAGGTTATTTTAGAAGATTGTATACTTATAGATGATAAATTTAATCAGATGATTAATAAAGAAAATGAATTAGTGTATGGTAGAAAAGAAAGAACTGGTTATGCTTGGAAATTAAAAGTTATTTCTTCTGTGGATATAGATAAAGAAGTTAATGGTAAATTGGGATTATGGAATTATGATGTTGATAATTATTAAGTTATCAACATTTTATATATACTTTATATATTATGTAGTGTATAATACATTAATAAATTAGGAGGAAAGCTATGAGTAAGATACTAAAACAAAGAGAAAGAGGTTCATTAATTGTAATAAGTGGCCCTTCAGGTTGTGGAAAAGGAACGATTATTCAGGAATTTTTAAAAAATCATGATAATGTTTGGTTAAGTATTTCATGTACTTCACGTGATATGCGACCTGGAGATATTAAAGATGAAACGTATTATTTTATCAGTCGTGAAGAATTTGAAAAAAAGATAGAGAATAATGAGTTTTTAGAATATGCACTATATAATGGTAATTATTATGGTACACCAAAGGAACATATTGAAGAAAAGTTGACTAAAGGGATAGATGTTATACTAGAAATTGAAGTTCAAGGAGCTTTAAAGGTTAAGGAGATAGTACCTGAAGCAATTTGTATTTTTATTATGCCACCTAGTATGAAAGAACTTAGAAAACGTTTGGTAGGAAGAGGAACAGAAAGTAAAGAGAAAGTATTAAATCGTTTTAAAACGGCTTATCGTGAAATAAATGAAGTAACTAGGTATAATTATGTTGTAACAAATGATTCAGTAGAAGAAGCATCTATGAAAATAGCAGCAATTATTATGTCTGAGAAATGTAGTGTTGATCGTATTGAAGAAGTTTATTTAAATAATGAAGAAGAAGAAATTCATGAATTATTAATGGATAAAGAATTTATAAATGAAGATATAAAAATATAGATTGATATCTTCTTTTTTTTGACATTTACTTTAAATAGAAGCATGTGTTATTATATATATAATAGGATAAATAGGGAGTGGCTATATGGAAAAAAACAACTTTAAAGTTAGTAATTTATATGGTAGAGCTAGACGTATAGAGTTAGTTGAAAAAATCGCTTATTTTGTAGTTGGTATAGTAGCGGTTATTTTAGTTGTTTTTTTAGTTACAAAGCAAACTGCAAATCATGAGAGTAATGTTAATTTTTCTTATCTTCGTGAGTATTTGGAAGATAGAGGATATATATGTGATCGTTTGCAGTTGTCTGGTGGGCAATGTATTATGACTAATGAAAATAGTACATATATGTTTGTGAGAAGAGATAGTGGATTTGAGTACAATATTAATACAAGTAGTTATATTTTGAATATGAAACATTATTTAAATGGCGAAGATGAAATTTCATTTAAAACTTATTCTGATGCTTTTGTTGGATATCGAAATAGAAACTATATTTGTAGTTATAAAGGAACAATAATTGGTGGACTGGATAAGTGTGAAGATGAAGATACAGGTGAAATTTTAGATTTGGAATCTTATAAAGGAATAATAACTAAGGCAATGCAAGATGTTAATAATATTTTAGATAGTTCAGGCTATGATAAAGAGGAATTATTAGAAAATTATATTTGGAAAAGAGTAAAATAAAAAATAAGACTAAATCTTATTTTTTTTGTTTTTCTTTAACATCTTTTATTTTTTTCTTATTTTTCTTTTTAGGTTGTTCTTCTTCCATAGATTCTTCTTGAACGATTAATGTTGTTGTTCCAGGTTCTTCAACTGGTTTAGTATCTTTAGTATAAAAGATGTAACCAATAATTTCAATGACAGCATAAATCATCATGATTATGCCTATAGTAGATAATATAATATCACCAATTAATATTGTGTATACACCAACTATCATTAATAAAATTGAGACAATAAGAAGTGGAATAAATTTTCGATTTTTATTATTAATTGATATGGCATTTATAAAACGCATAATACCACTAAATAAAATCCATGCACCGATTATAAAACGAATAAATTGTTCAATAACTTCAGAGAAAAAGATGAAGATAATTGCTAAGATTATTGCTATTAAACTATAGACAATGCGACTTTTTTTGGGAATTATATCTTCTTTTTTATTTTCAATTATATATATAATTAATTCTATAATACTAGAAACAGCTAAGATAATACCAATACTTATTGAAATAAAGGAGATAACTTTATCGGCACTGCTAAATAAGATAGCTCCGAGAATAAAAAAGATTATTGAACTCAATAATGAAGATTGAGATGAGTATGATTTTACTTTTATTTCCATTTTTTGACCTCTTTTCGTTATTTTTATTATACAACAAAATAGTATTATTTTATAAATAAATTGTGTTTTTATACATTTTTATGTGTTATAATATTTTTAAATAATAGGGAGGTTGTCTTATGCTAGATTTTGATACGACTTTTGAATTAATGAAGAAGTATGGGTATAGTTCAACTGTTCACCCTTATATATATCAAAATGGTGAGTCGATAGGACTTTGTTATTCATATATTGATGAAGACTTTGGAACTTTAGAAAGAATAAAATTGTTTGAAGATGCTGATACTTTAGAAGATTTTTTAAAAAAGCTAGATTGGGTAAAGGTTAATGGGAAGAAGTATCATGTTAGAATGGCTTTGGATAATTATGAATCAATAAATCCTAAAGTTATGTTTTTACGTAATGAGAAGATAATGGTTGAAGGGGAAATGTTTGATATTGATAATTATGATTATCGCGAAAGTCAACGTTTACAAATGGATGATGTTTCTAAAGTTATATATGAAGCTGGAGATTTATTATTAGTATATGATGAAATGAAAGGTCGACAATTACAATATTTAAAGAGTATTGTGAGATTGAAAAATAAATTGCGTCAAAAGTACTTTGATTTGCAAACAGAAGTAGATAAATATAATAAATATAAAGTAGAAAGAGCTTTAGTGTTGTTGCCTGAGGTTGCTGATATTGGTATTAATGAGATGTTAGAAATCAATATTAAAGATCGTTATAATATGTATGTTACACAACGTCCTACTTATGAAGAGGCAGTTGAATTCTTAAAAGAAGTATGGGAACTTAATAAAAGTTTAGAATTAAATGTTAAATATTATGAAGCGTTGAAAGAAGAAAATGATGTTAGGAATGAATTAAAGGTGGTTGAGCAAAAACTTTCTTTGATGCAAGATCTTAATGATAATTATAAACCTTTATTTGGGGTAGATTTAGTTGGTAAATTTAGAAAAATTAATAGAGTATGTAAAAAATATAGTAATACAATATCTGATAGTTTTATATCAGAAAATATAAATACTATTAATCGTAAATATGCTGTTTTTAATGATTTAGATATTTTGTTTACTTCGGATTATTTGCGTGAAGCGATACAAAATACTAATTATGCTGATTTAGCAATTAAATATTCTAAAGATAAAAGTAAGCAAGAAGTAAAAAGAAGTAGGAAACCTTTAAATGAGGTAGCTTCTAGTTTATCTTTACAGTATCGTGATAAGTTAGATAGTGATGAGCAAGCTATTTTAGTTTTATATAATAATCATAAATATAGAAAGTTATGTAATGCAATATTGCAATTAGATAATTTTGATACATTACCTATTAAAAAAGTTATTTCAAAGATAAATGGGATTAAGGGTTTTTCTAAAATAAAATCAGAATGTTATGATGTTGTTAAAAGAAGATTAGAAGATCCTATTAATCAAAAAATAAAAACAATGTTATTTAGGAATTATGATTTTACGACTTTTGATAGTTTTATATCTTCTTTAATAAAAGAACTTGTTAGATTAAAGAATGTTAATAATAAAATGGTTATTAATGGCGATATAAATATGTATTTAATTGTTAATAAGGTTGAAGATGTAGAAAAAGATAAGTTTTTAGTTGTTACTAATTCACTTAATTCTTTATTGATTGAAACTAAAGATACTAATAAAATGATAGGTATAACTTTATTAAAAGAAAATTCACCAGTATTGTATTCACCATATTATTTTGATGTTGGAGATATTTATAGTAAAAATGCTTCATTGCAAATGAGTATTAAAGAAATGGTTGATTTTGAATTATTAATTGATACATCTGATATTTTGATTAATGTTGATCCTTTTAGAACTAATGTTGTTCGCTATTATAGTGAACCTAATGCTATTGATAATATATTAGTTGTAAATGATTTAAAAATGAATTATAAAACTACATTTTGTAAATTCGCTTTTACTAGTAATTTGGAAGGTGTTCTTCCTCAAGTGAATAATGTAGTAGTTGAAAGTCAGCCAGTTACAAGTAATCAAGTAGTAGCGACAGAAAAGAGTGAAGGTTTAAAAGAAATAGATGCTGGAATTATCTCAACTCCTGTACTTAAAAATAATAATGAAAAAGTAGATAATAAGGTAGAAACTAATATTAGCAATCCTGTTAAAGAAAAGGAACCTATTATAAAGCAAGCACCGGTAGTGGAGAAAAAAGAAATAAAAGCTGATGTTAGTAATGTTAAGGGTGATGCTGATAAAAAGGTTACTCCTGTTACTAAAACTTTACCAGTGACTAAAAAAGTAGAACCAAGTGCAAAACCGGTACTTGCTAGTCCTAAGCCTGCTGGAGTGATTGAAAAACCAGTCGTTAAAGCAGAAACTAAAGTAATACCTAAACAAGAAACGCCTATAAAAAAGGTTGATTCAAATAAAGTAATAAATAATGGGGAAAAACCAAATGTGGTAGTTAAAACTAATACGGTAGTAACAAGTCCCAATAAAGGAGTTGCTGCAGGTCCAGTTGTTAGTAATGCTGGTAGTCAGCCAGTAGCTAATAAGGAAGCTAGTCAACCAGTCGTAAAAAAGACAGTGGTTGTTAATCAGGTAAATAAAGGGAGTAATCAAGATAATAAAGGTACTAGCGTTTAAATAAGAAAGAGTGGTGAGAAAGTTGAAAAATATTAAAGAATTTGGTAAAAACTTTAAAAGTTATTTGGATTATTTAATGACAGTTAATTTTAAAGAATTATTGGTTAATGTTTTAATTTTAATTTGTATAATAATTTTATCATTATTTGTTTTTATTCCTGTAGGAATTGTTCAAGAGCTAATACGAAGTTTTATTGTTGTATATGCTTCTTTTAGTGATTTAGGGTTACAAATATTTAATTGGATTTTCTTATTAATTAGTGTAATTTGTTCAGTTCTTCTTTTTGGATATTTATTTAATAGAAGATTTTCAGATATAGAGAAGTTTAAAGAACAAGTTAAAGAAAGTTTAGTTAAAAAAGATAATAAAAAAAATGAAGTAAAAAAAGAAAAACCGGAGAATGTTGCAACTGATGATGAAATAGTTTTACCAAAAACAAAGAAGAAATAGGAAGATAGTTCTTCTTTTTTTCTTAAAAACTTGTCAATTTTAAGATTTTGTGATAAAGTTTTTGTTGGATTTTATAAAAGAAGTGAGGAAGTTATATGGATAAGATAATTAATATAGCTGTAGTAGCGCATGTTGATGCTGGTAAAAGTACATTAGTAGATGCGTTACTAGAACAAAATGGTGTATTTAGAGAAAATGAAGTTGTTCAAGAACAAGTAATGGATAGTAATGATATTGAAAGAGAAAGAGGAATTACAATTTATTCGAAGAATTGCGCTATTCATTATGGAGATTATAAGATAAATATAGTTGATACTCCAGGACATGCTGATTTTTCATCAGAAGTTGAACGTATTATGAAAACTGTAGATACAGTAATTTTATTGGTAGATGCTTCTGAAGGTCCAATGCCTCAAACTCGTTTTGTTTTAAAGAAGGCTTTAGAACAAAATTTACGTCCAATTTTATTTATTAATAAGATTGATAAAAAAGATGCGAGACCTGAAGAAGTTGTAGATATGACTTTTGATTTATTTATGGAACTTAATGCAACTGATGAACAATTAGATTTTCCTATAGTTTATGGAATTGCTAGAGAAGGTATAGCTAAATTGTCTTTAGATGAAGAAAGTAATTCAATTGAGCCTTTGCTTAAAACAGTTTTAAAACAATGTAAACCTTATGAAGGTAATGAGAATGATCCGTTACAATTACAAGTTAGTTCTTTAGATTATGATTCTTTTATTGGTAGATTGGGAATTGGTCGTATTACTAGAGGTAAAATAAAAAATGGACAGACTGTTGCTTTAGTAAATAATGATGGAAAAGTTTCTTCTTTTAGAATTTCTAAATTATTTGTTGAAGAAGGAATTAAAAGAATGGAAAAAGAAGTTGCTTATTATGGTGACATAGTAACTTTTGCAGGATGTCCTGATATATCTATTGGGGATACTGTATGTGATAAAGATCATATTGAAGCAATGGAGCCTATTATTATTGAAAGACCAACTTTGAGTATGGACTTTTTGGTTAATTCAAGTCCATTTGCTGGTCGTGATAAAGCTAGTAAATTTTTGACTAGTAGACACATTAAAGAAAGATTGGAAAAAGAACTAGAAACTAACGTAGGTTTGGAAGTAGCAGAGCTACCTGGTTCAGATGGTTATAAGGTATCAGGTCGTGGAGAGTTGCATTTATCTATATTACTTGAAAATATGCGTAGAGAAGGTTATGAGCTTAGTGTTTCTAAACCTCAAGTTTTATTTAAAGAAGTAGATGGTAAAAAATATGAACCATTTGAAAAAGTAATTGTTAATTGTCCTTCTGAATATTCTGGAACTATTATTAATGATTTACAGGAAAGAAAAGCAGTTTTAGAAGTTGTTAACAATGATGCTAATGACTATGTACATTTAGAATTTAGTGCTCCTACACGTGGTTTAATTGGCTATAGAAGTGCTTTTATAACTAATACTAAGGGTGAAGGGGTAATGGTTCGTAGCTTTGATGATTATAAACCTTATGTTGGTGAAATTAGTGGACGTAAAAATGGTGTTTTAGTTTCAATGGAAAATGGTAAAACACTTGGTTTTTCATTATTTAATACTTTATTTGAATCAGCCTTTTTTATAGGCATTTCTTGT
>CALVJQ010000027.1 GCA_944332265.1 uncultured Bacilli bacterium | reverse complement strand
GTCCCACCAGTACCTATTCCACTTACAAATCCTTCTATACTAGGTACCTCTTTAATTAATTCTTTACCTATTCCATAATAATGTGTTTCTATATTCATAATATTACTAAATTGATTAGGTCTAAAACCATTATTCTCTAAAGCAAATTTATCAGCTTCATTTATTGCTTCTATGAAACCATTATCTACAATATGTAATTTAGCTCCATACAACTCTAATAACTTTCTTCTTTCTATACTTGCACTCTTTGGCATAAAAATATGTACTTCATGTCCTAATAATGCTCCAATAGCAGCAAAACTAATTCCTGTATTACCACTTGTAGCTTCAACAATCATTTGCTTATCTTTTAATAATCCTTTTCTTTTAGCTTCCTCCAGAATATATAAAGCCAACCTATCTTTAATACTACCTGTATAATTATAATATTCTAACTTAACATATATATTTCTAACATTTCCTAAATAATCATATTTTATTTTTACTATAGGTGTATTACCTATTAACTTATCTATCATCTTATATACCTCTTTCTTTTATTTATAATTATTAAGTATCATAAGACAACATCGTATAGTATTAACATATTTATTAAATATCATAAAAAAACCTCCATATCATATAAACTATGATATGAAGGTCTACTAAGTTACTTAATATCTTTTAGTTCATATGAAAAAATTTATAACGTTCATTACAATTATTATTAAAACAAATTGTACAACATAATTTTTTCATATACCTTCTCCTTAAATGTATATTAACATATAATTAACAAGTATACAATTATAATTTTTTTAAATAGATATTTCTTTCTCCTCTAGTAAATTTTCGATATCCAATTAATTCAAATTCATCATTAACTAAGTTATTTATTGAATATATATTATCTGGATGTATTGTACTAATAGCATATCTATAGCCTTTATTACTAGAATATTTATCTAATTCTTTTAACATTTGATATTGTAAACCATTTCCAACATATTTAGGATTTACAAACATAGGTCCATAATCAACGACTTCTCTATAATCAAAATCTACATCAAACTTCACTAAATCTTTCTTAGTACTAGGTATTAACATCATTGAACAAATAAACTCACTATCATTAAAATAAATCCATATTTTAGATCCATTATCTAATAAATAATTTATATCTTCTAAAGAAAAATCTCCTAACCAATCAGGACTACTCATATTACTTTTAACAATTTCCCTATATTCTATATATTTATTTATATCTATATTAGAATTAATACATTGTAAAGATTTTAAATAAACTTTTCCCATAAATAATCTTTCTTTCTATATAATAAAATCAGTATATCATATAAAATAAAAAAAAAGATACCTTTGGTATCTTTATTGCAAAAAAAATGAGGCGACTACCTATTTTCGCAAAAAACTATCGTCGGCGTATAAGTGCTTAACTACTCTGTTCGGGATGGTTAGAGGTGTAACCACTTAGCTATTGTCACCACGAATTAATAATAACACTTTATTACATAAAAAGCAAGTATTAATTTAATTTTCTTCATTTTTTTCTAAATTAGCAAACATTTCCTTCATTGTTTCATTTCCACTAGTTAATCTTTTTATCGTTAAATCTTCTGCTTTGTTATTAGCTAATCTTAAATTATTTTCACTAGATAAGAGATTTTCTTTAGTTTTTTGTAAATGATCAATTGTTTTATCTATCTCTTCAATTGCTTTATTAAACTTTTCACTAGCTAATCTATAATTCCTTCCAAAAGTATCTTTAAAATTATTTAATTTATCTTCAAATCTTGAAATATCAACATTTTGATTCTGAACTATTTGTAATTGTTTCTTATATTTTAAAGAATTTAAAGCTGCCCCTCTAAGTAGAGTTATTAAAGGAATAAAAAATTGAGGTCTAATAACATACATTTTCTCAAATTTATGAGATACATCTACTATTCCATTATTATAATATTCATTATCTATCTCCAATAAAGAAACTAATACTGCATATTCACAATTTTTTTCTTTTCGATCTTTATCTAACTCTTTAAAGAAATCTTCATTCTTATGTTTAGTAGCTGTCATATCAGCTTCATTTTTCATTTCAAACATAATTGAAATAATTTCTGTTCCATCAAGATCTTCTTCGCGAAAAATAAAATCCCCCTTAGAACCAGTTCTAGCATCATTATCTTTTTCAAAATACACATTTTTAAATAATGGTCTTATCTTATTAAATTCATTATTACAATGTTGTTCTAATGATTCACCAATCATCTTAGTTGACTGACGTGCTTTAAAATCCTTATAATAAGCAATTTGTTCATCTTTATCTTTTATTTTTTCTTCATACTTTTCTTTTAAACTTTGTTCTTTAATTAAATATTCATTTTTATTAGTTTCAATTTTAGTATTTAAAGCTTCTATTTCTTTATCTTTATTATTAGTAATTTCTTTTAAAGCAAGTTCTTTCTCTGTATTTTTTAATTGTATTTCTCCTTTTAATTTAGTAATTTCTATTTCTTTTTGTTTTATTTCTTCTGTATACTTTTTCTCAGTTGTTAGTTTTATTTCTTGTTCCGTTGTCTCAATTTGTCTTTGTAAATTAACAATCTCTAATTTTTTCTTACTTAATTCTTCTTCTAATTTTTTAGATGCTTCAATTTCCATTATCTTTATTGTCTGTTCTTTATCTTTTTTATATTGTTCTTCTCTTAATTTTATTTCTTGCTCAAATTCTTTATCTCTTATTTGTTTAACAATTGATTCATAATCTTGTTCATCAATTTGAAAAACAGTCCCACAATTTGGACATTTAATTTCATTCATTTTCCTTTCTCCTTTCTTATTTTCTCATTGCTATACCGCCATAAGGTGATAATAATCCAGGCTTACTGCGTTTTAAAGAATAAACCTTCTCCACCTGTTCATATTCTTTTGGTACTAAAAATGCCTGTTCATAAGGAGTTCTATTAACTAATACCAATATTTTATCTTGATTATTTATTCGTTCAAAAGCAATATAATTAATTGTAATATTTCTTATCTGCCATAAAGCTTCATGTAAAAATTCTTCTTGTTTTCTAATCTGTCCAATTTCTTTAAAATATTCTAACATTTGTTCATCATAATTACCCCAAGGCATAGGTTTACGATTATCTAAATTACCAATTCCTTGAACTCCTAACTCATCACCATAAAAAATTGATAAATTACCTGGACAAAAACATAAGAAAAAAACATAAGCTTGAAATATACTTTTATAAACTTCATATTGTTCTTTAGTTAATTTATATTGCTGTGCCCAATTATGATCTTTATTAATTAAATCCCAAGGCCAACGATCATATAATGCAAAAATATTTAAATCCCATAAGTTTATACCTCTAGTCATATCATGTGTTGAAGTAAAATTCATTAATGAATTAATTGTCTTATCTGGATAAGTATTATTAATCTCTTGTATTTTATTAGCTAAATCTACTCCATCACCATATCTAAAGTATTTAACAAGACTAGTTATAAGATTATAATTCATTACTGTATCCATACCATTACCACTATTTAAATACCCTCTATTTTGATACATCGGATTTTCCCACACTTCACCTATTATTAAACCATCGGGTTTATTACGATGAACAGCTATTCTAATTCTTTCAATAAAATAATCCGTTAATTCATCAGCAACATCTAAACGTAAACCATCTATTCCACAATTAAACCATTTATCGATAATTCCATTTTCTGAAGTAATATAATTAAGCCATTCTTCACTATTACCATTACAAACAGGTAAGTTTTTAAACCCCCACCAATAATCAAAATCCATCTGATGAGTTTCTTCATTATATATATGACGATAAAAAGAATTATATTTCGAATTTGGATCATTAAATGCTCCTTTACCATCATTCCATAAAGGATTAGCATATTTATTAAAATATTTACTATCACTTCCTGTATGATTAAATACAGCATCTAAAACAACTTTCATTCCTTTTTTATGAGCTTCATCACATAACTCTTTTAAATCTTCTAAATTACCAGCATAAGGATCAACCATTTCATAATCTGAAGCATCATAACGATGCGTTGACTGACTATAAACAATAGGACTCAAATATAAAATCTCTATTCCCAAAGATTCTAAGTAATCTAACTTTTTTGTAACACCTTTTAAATCTCCACCATAAAAATCATTATTCCAAATACCTTCTTCATCACCATTAACTAAAATAGGTTCATCCCAAGATTCATGAATATGCCTACGTGGCATTTCCTGCATTTTATCTTCTGATCCACGATAAAAACGATCAACAAAAATATGATACATCATTCGTCCCATCGCCCACTTAGGTACATCAAAATTAACACTCATTTTCCACATTTCTTCAGTTGCTACTACATCATTATCTAATTTTTCTTCTTTTTTTATGATTTCTCTTTTTCCATTTTCTTCTCTTTCTTCATATTTTTGTAAAATAACATTTTCTTTTTTAACAAAATATAAATGATCATTTATTATCAAGCGAAAAAAGAATTGATATAAAGCCCAAGTTTCTAAAAATATATCATTTTCAAAATAAGCATACCCATTTTTATTTTCCTTATGTTTTAAAGGAAAAAAGTAACTTTTCCAATTCCTATTTATAGCAAAATCTACCATATTAACCCAACCATACTCCATAGGTATAGCAATCTCAATATGATAATTACATCCATTTTCATTTTTATTCAATTCCATTATTCTAAAAGCAATATTATCATTTCTTCTTGTAACTTCCATATCTAACACCCTACAAACAATAATAACAACTCCTAGTTTATTCTCTATTTAATTATAACAAATTTAAAACAAAATAAAAAGAAGACAAGCTTCCTTTTCTTAAACTATTTGAAATTATTATAAACTGTTCCTGTTTGTAGTGTATAACCTTTATAAGTAGCTAATTCAGAAATAGATACAACTTGATAACCTCTATCTAATAAATCAGGTATTAATATTTCAACAGCTTCAGCAGTTGTTTTATAAATTGAATGCATTAATATAATTCGTCCATCTAAATTTCCATACTTATCAATTTCATTTAATATTAAATCTTTATTTCGATACTTCCAATCCAAAGTATCAATATCCCAATTTATAATAGGCATATCTACCAGTGCTCTAACTGTCGCATTAGCATTTCCATAAGGTGGTCTTATTAATATAGGTTCATAACCTAATACTGATTTAAAAGCTTCACGACTTAATCTTAAATCTTCATTCAATTCTTGAACACTTAAATTATTTAAATTCTTATGAGCATAACTATGTGTCCCAACTTCTCCCAATTGAGCTTCACGACGAACAACATCTGGATATTTTTTCATTAAATTACCCAAATCAAAGAAAGTGGCACGTACATTATATTTCTCTAATGTATCTAAAATCATTGGTGTTGAAACAGGATTAGGTCCATCATCAAAAGATAAAGCAACCATTGGTTTATTAGGATCAATATTTCCTTGTGGAGGAACATTTAATTTTACTTCTCTTTTTTTAATTTTTACTGGTGATAAACAAGAAGTAGCTATATACGCTTCTTCATTATTATATAATACTTTAGTCCAAGTACCATCTTCTCCTAACTTCTTAATTCCTTCCCCAGACTTTAATACCCCTAATAATTCTGAGCTTGTTGATGCTTCTTTCCTTATATTAACATCTGTTATTGCATAAACCATCGAACTTTCATCAACAGTTTCAACCTTAACTTCTTTTAAATACTTTGTTTCTATATAAAGTACTTTATTATCATATAATAAAACACTCCACCCTTTATCACTTTGACTATAAACATTTACAACAGTATCTTTTTTAATATCAGTACTAACATTACTTTTCATTGAAGCATTCTCATATAATAAAGTATCTTCAGTAATTTGATATTGTTTATTTATCAAAGTATATACTGGTTCTACATTATCATTAGAATAATCCTTCTTACCAGATAAATCAATTTTCAAATAATCTTTAATTTCTAATAAAGGAATAGATATATTATAATCAATCAATATTAATTGATCATTTTTTATCACAAAATTAAAATCTTCATCTAACTTATCATCTTCTAAATACTCTTGTATTTTATCTTTATAATCTCCATTAAAAATATCTTCTTTACTTAAATTTTCTCCATTATTTAAATCATACAAATATACATAAGTTTTATCTTCTATCATTTTTAAATCTTTTGATACAAAGTTTTCATTCATTACAATACTTAAAATATAATTAACTCCAATATAAGCTTCATAATCTATAAAATAATAATAATTTACTTCTCCCTCTTTACCATACTTATCTAAATTATAACGTATTAATTTATCAACATTCTCTTCTACATCTTTATCAATTTCTTTATCTCCTATAAGAGGATATGAAACCTTATAATAAATATTCTTTTCTACTTTATCAATTGCTTCTAATCGACCTATTTCCTTTTTATTAGTTAAATCTTCAAAATATAAATTTTCAATCTTTGTTTGATTCCTTTTTTGAATAATTCCTGCTAAAAAGAAACCGACTCCTAATAAAAGAATAGTAAATATTAATAAAATAGAAAGTCTAATTAAACGACGTTTACTCTTTACCATATCTAACACCACCGATATTATACCATCATTTATCTAAAAAAAGAATAGTTAAGCTATAATAATATCTTTACTTAACATATCTATAATTAAAAAGGTTTAAAAACTACTTTTTAAACCTTTTTCTTTTTCCTTTATTTGTAAAATACTATCAAACAAGATAGTCAAATCACTTATATCTCCTCCATCTGCTTTTACTACAGCATCAATATAAGTATCTTTATCTTGAATTTGAGCATAATCTAAATAATAATTTTCTAATCCTTTTTTCTTACATAAATATTCAATATATTGTCTAATAAATTCACGATTAGTTCGACCATTTCCTTCTCTAAAAGCATGTATGACATCTAATTCTGTATGTAAATAAACAACAAAATTTAACAAACTATTTCTATCATATACCGAATCACCTTTATCACGAGCATCTTTTAAAAAAGTAACTAAAGAAGAATATATATATTGTGGCAAACAAAATACAATTCTTTTTGCCGTTATTTCTGATCTTATCTCTCCCGCAAAAGGATATATCTTATCAAATAAATATTTATGAATACCTAAATAATGATTTATATCAAATTTTTGTTCCCCAGGATTTAAAAACAACTGAGCCAAACGATAAGTAGTCCATTGACGTTCAACCTCTTCTAAAGTTTTTTCATCATTAATTCCGAGTTTATTTTTTAATACTCCATTATCTAATGTAGATTTAGAAGTATAACTAAATTCAATATCTTCTATGTTCCCCATTATTTTCTTTTTTTAACTCCTTACCATTATCCTCTAATGCTTTCTTTACAATAGCATACAAGAAACTATCATCGTTTTTACCTTCTTTGATATCATTAATTATTTTCATTAATTCTTCATTTGATAATTGTAAATCTTCTAATTTCGAACTACTATTAGCATATTCTACAGCTTCTTGAATTTTCTCCTCCACTAATACCACCTACTATAAATAGTATAACATTAAATAATATAATTATGCTATTTTATTTTTATACTTCTATTACTTATACAATTAGATAAGAACTTAGCATAATTAATTCCAAATCGAGGTTTTTCATACATATATAATCTAACTTTTTTAAATTCACCATTAGGAATAGTTGCTACAAACTTCGTAAGAACATCTAAAAATAATTGCTCTTTAGAATCATAAATATGAACTCCCTTATATTTAACCCAAGCATTTTCTAACCAATAATATTTTTGATTATCTTTATATATTAAAAAAGCATGAGACATATCATAATTATCACAAGGATAATTAATAAAATAAGTTCTTAATTCAACATTCATTTTTGAAATTAAATCTCTTTCATACTCTACTTGTTCAAAACATGTTCCAATTTTACTTTCTGCTAACTGTTTAGGACTTTGTAAATAAAATAATTCCTTAAAATTATTTTTAAAACCAGCATAAAAATTTCCTTCTCTATCACGATATCCTAATTTTAATTCAGCTAATTTATCTTTAATTTCATAATATACATAATTGCATTTCATAATTAAAGTACGGCCATCACTTATAACAAAAAAACCCAACTTAGTAAACAATCTTATTGCTTTTTCATTATTTTTATAAACCCATAAATATATAATAGGATATTCTTTCTTTATTCTATTTATTATTTCAGTTCCTATTCCTTGATTTCTAAATTCTTTAAATAAATAAATTTCATCTATAATAAAACCATCTTCATAAGGCATTACTACATAAGCACCAGCAATTTTCTTTCCAACATATATAATTTTATATTGTTCACAAGTCATTTCAATGTTTTTAACAACACTTTTTCGAATTTTTTCTTTCTCATTATATGATAAAATTTTATCCATTTCATCATCAATCATTGTTACTAATTTAATACTAGTTAATATATCAGAATCTTTATCTTTAGCATCAACAATTTTATAATCCAACATTAAAATCACCTACTTACGACCAATATACTACCAAAAATAATAAAAAAAGAAAAGAACAATCTTTTCTTTAATTATCTATTGCTTTCTTTTTAATTACTACTCCTCTATTTTTACAACTATCTTTACCTTCAGGACAATAACCTAATACTTCACAAGTTGCCCCTAAACATTCACCTATTAAAGGTGAAACTCTCTTAGCTTCATTAACCATTTGTTTAGCAATATCTCTTATTTCCCATTGTGCTTTATTACAACATCTCATTCTACTTATCCACTCTAAAGTACGAGCATTCATTGTTGTAGTAACATTACAAGCATTACCTGATAATAAGAAATAAACCAAATCTTCATCACGCACTCCAGATTGTTTAAATTCATCTCTCATTAATTTATTATTAGCAAATATTTCATCATATTCATCTTTATGATTCAACGCTACTGTCTCAGGTGTAATATAACTATCTAAATTAAATTCAGTAAATTCAGGAATCATTAATGAATGCATTCTATGGCGTGTTAAATGTGTTAATACTGCTAACGAAATAGGAATTTGATATGTATAAATAACTTGTTCTAATTCTCTTTGATTCTTCTTATGTAAAATACCTTGCATAATATCTCTTTTTATTCCAGTATCATAATCTCTTAACTGATGTAATAACAAAGAAGCATCATCATAACTTAATTGATATCTAGCCATTAAAGTATGTACTAATACTTTCCAATCAGGATTATCTGTATGATCTGTCATATAAACCTTATCCAATAATGGTGCTTTTTTAAGATCAACCTTCTTAACTAAATCATCTAAAAATTCCAATTTATCTTCATAATAATCTTTCTTTTGTTCATTATCTAAAGCTCTTGCTAAATAAGGAGCATACTTTCTTATCATTAAAGCTAATTTTTCTCCTAACTCATGAACTTCTGTAATATGCGAAATTTTACCATATAACATATCACTTGTCATATTTAATAACTCATTAGCATCACAACCCATAATAATATTACTATGATAAGAGTATGGTAATATATAACGACAATCTTCTACAGGAATTTCTTCATCTACTAAATCGCCATATTTATCAAACAAAGATTGCATATATTCTTTGTATTTTCTTTGTAATTGTTTATTATTCTTTAAAACATTACCTTCTTCATCTTTAAATTCTGGAACATAATAACCTACACTACGAAAATCAACATTTCTACGTGATTTAATAGTAAACGAAGTTAATCTATATCCAATAATTATCTGCTCAATTATTGGTGTAACATCTTCCAAAGCAAAAACTAAATAATCATGCTCTGAAATCGATTTATGCCCATACCCTACAATTGCACGAGCCAATTTTAAATTCGTCTCATAATCATTATGATTTTCTAATACTTGAGTAACTGTTCCATCCGCACGTGACAAATTACCTGCTGATGCAACTATCTGTAATCTTTTTTCAATTTCTTTCTTGGTATTATTTCCAAGCATAACAATTTTCATAAAAACTCTCCTTTTACCATATTATCTCTACCATTTAAAATATATCACATCTATTTTAAAAATAAAAGTGTATTTTTTACACTTTTATAAAAAAATAATTATACTCCCCTTTAATTAAGGATTTTTAAAAAAAAGCTTTTACGCTTTTTTACAAAATAAAACATAAATTTTACAAACTATGTTATACTTTTAATAGGATGTGATAAGATGAAATTTATAAAAAATCTTAGTGAAAAAGAATATCAAGAATTCTGGGCTAAAACTCCAAACAACCATTTTATGCAAAGCTATGAATGGGGACAAGCTTGCCAAAAAAATCGTCAACAAATTCCTTGTTATGTTGGATTAAAAGACGATAATAATAATATCGTTGCTACCGCCCTTTTATTAAAAAAGAAAACACCGCTTAATATGTGTTATTTCTATGTCCCTCGTGGTTTTACTTTAGACTATTCTAATAAAGAAATATTAACTGAGTTTACAAATCATTTAAAAAATTATCTAAAAGAAGAAAATGCTATTTACCTAAAAATAGACCCACCTTTAATGTATCAAGAAATAGATACTAATGGCCAAAAAATAGAAAATGGTCTTAATAATTATCGAACTTTTAACACTCTAACAAACCTCGGTTATAAACATCAAGGATTTAATAAATTATACGAAGGCAATCAACCTAGATATACATTTAGAACATATTTTAATAAATACAAAGACTTCTCCGAAGTAGAAAAAACATTCTCTAAATCTTTCTTCCGTCCAGTTAAAAGAAGTTATAATTATGATTTAGAAATATATCAAGCTAACGAAGTAAAAACATTTCATGAATTAATTGAACTAGTTTCTTCTAAAGATGGTTTCCATGCTTATAGTTACGAGTATTATAAAAATGTATATGAAGAATTAAATAAAAAAGGATATATTAAAATTTACAATGTTAATATTAATCCTAAACATTTAATTGACAAATTTACTGAAGAACTAAAAAAAGAAAAGAAAGAAGAACGTAAAGTTAAAATCCAAAAAGACATCGACTACTTTACAGAAGTAATGCAAACACATCCAGATAAATATACATGTGCTTCACTTATCTGTACATATTCTGCAACTGGAGCATGGTCCCTTTACATAGGTAATGATGAAGTAGCAACATATACTGGTACAGTAAATCGCTTATATTATGAATTTATTAAAGATGCTTACGATAATGGATATGAATATGCTGACTTATTTGGTGTTGTCGGTGATCCTAAAACCAAATACAAAAATCTAGCTGGTATATTTGAATACAAAAGAAAAATAGGTGGAGATTATATCGAATTTATTGGTGAATTTGATTTAATAAATAAACCATTTTGGTATACTATTTTACCAGTTCTTTTAAAAGTATATCGCAAATTAAAAAAATAGTTTAATAACTATTTTTTTTTAATTACTTAACTCTACTAATTCAATAGATAAAACATTCATTCCATCAAAGACAACTTTAAAAACCATTGGAGCCGTAAAACTACCATCTATTATTGATTCTCCATTATAAGAAAGAATAATTTCACCATTATAATTTCTTCCTGTTTCGCACCAAGCACTAAGTAAACAAGTTAAGGCAGTACTATGACTAACTACAGCTACTCTATTACCGGTCTCAAACATCAAAATATTTTTCATCGCTGCTACCATACGTTTCTTAACTTGATTAATTGACTCTCCACCAGATAATTTAAAATCAAAATCCTTCATCTGCAAACGATAAAACTCACGCCAATCCATATCTCCCATATCGCCAATTTTACGTTCATTCAAGCGATCATCTATATTAATAATAGTATTATTCTCCAAAGCAATATATTTAGCTGTCTCTAAAGATCTAACATAACTAGAAGAATACACAGCATCAATATTTTGTAATTCTTCCATCTTACTCAATTCTTCAGCACGTTTTTCCCCACTAACCGATAAAAAACTTTTTTCATTTAATATCTGCTTACTATCATGAATACTTATATTCTTTAAATTATTTTTAGGAGTAGCTTCCGAATGCCTAATTAAATAAACAACAGTTTCCATCTATATAATCATCTCCCAAATACCAAACGTTCCTAAAAACATAATAATTCCTGCTACCAATATACCTAATATAATTACTAAAATTGTTTTTTTATAACTTAATTTAAATATACTAGCAAATAAACTTACCAGCCATATTCCTATCCCTGGTAATCCTAAAGCCATAATCAAAAACATAATTATATATAAGCCATTACCTAACCTATTAAGTAATTTCTTCCCAATCTTTTCCCCCTTTAATAAACAACAAGTAAAAGCTCTACCTATATATCTTTTATTACGTCCCCACTCTAAAAGTTTTCTTACTACAATATATATTACTGGTACTAAAACCATATTACCTAATATAGCAATTCCTAAAGCTAAATATTTATTTAAACTCAAATCAAGAGCCATTTGAAAAGAACCATGTAATTCTATAAACGGCAACATTGCCGAAACAAAGACAATTAAATACTTAATAAACATCTTAACATCCCTATCCTATTACCAATAAATTAACATAGATTATTATATAAGTAAAGTTAACAATTAAAAATTATAATAAATAAAATTCATTAAATAAAACTACTTTTGTAACAATCCTTCCTACTAATCTATTTCTACGCTTATAATAATCATTAACATTCTTATTATATAAATTACCTTTATCTAAAATATTCTTATTACATTTTTTTATCTGTTTTTCAAATCTCATATACTTACTATCACTTTTTATTTCTGGATAAACATCACTAAATAACAATACTCTTTTAATATCACTGATAATCTCCCTATTAATTAATATTTTATCATTAATATTTAAGCCTTTATAACCATAGATAATATCATATAACTTACTATTAAACTCTTCAAATTCAAACTTATTATATACTTTTATAATATCCATCATTTTATATAATAAATAAATTCTTTTATATAAATATTTATCTAAATCATTAAAAGCAATAATAATTTTTTTCTCTAATCTTAATAAAGAAAAAAAATAATATCCCCATAAAAGTAACAATAAAACAATTATAATAAAAAGAAATTCACTCATTACCTCCACCCCTATTAAAATTATATCATAAAAAAAGAAGGAATACATTGTTCCTTCTTATATACTATCTGTTAAATCACTAGGGAAGATATACCATTTTCCATCTATCTTAACAGCTGTAACATCTTCTTTTAAAGTATCCTTATCACCATCATCATCTACTTTATACTTAATTGTATATAATACTGCTGCTTTAACATCTTTTTCTCTTATATCATAAGTATCATCTAAATATTCAGCTATATCTTCAACGTCATCTTTATCTATTTTTTCACTATCATTAATTTCATAACTTATATACTCATAATCATTATCTTTTAATTCATCAAAAATATCATCTAATGTATCTTCAACTTCAAAGTTTAAATCATCATAATAAGCTAAATAATCTTCATTATAATATTCTACAACTTTTTTAGCATCCATTTTTATATAAGCTTTTGCATATCCTTTAACTGCACCTTTAGATCCACCCATTAAATATATAGCTAATAAAAGAATTACTATAATCGCAACTACTACTCCAATTATTACATTAGTTTGAAATTTCTTATCAGTTTTAAACTTTTCTGTAAAATTTCCTATTCCTGCTTTAGCTTTAGTAGCAACCATATTAGCTTTTGCTTTTGCAGCTTCAGTATTAATTATTTGTTGATTACTAGCATCAACAGTTTTTTCTTCTTTAACAGTTTCTTCTACTACTTTTTCATTTGTTTCAACTTCTACAGTAGTATTTTCTTCCTTACTCATTATTTCACACTCCATATTCTTATAATAAGAATAATACAATTATATATAAATTGCAACAAAAAAAGAAAAAACGAAAATCGTTTTTTCTAAAAAGTGTGAGTTTGAGTTTATATGTTATTTAAATTGTATAGGGTTTATATTATATAATTAAATTTATTTATTATCATCTTTAATCAATAATATTTGTAATCTATTATATCATCTCCTTTTCATAATTAAATAATACTATTCCATTATGAAAAATTAGTGAAGAAAAAGTGAAATATCCTTCATTGACACTTTATTTTTTAGATGCATTAACTTTTTTAATTTTAAAATAAAAAGTAGTTTCTCCATCTTTACTAGATACCCCATAAATAAAGTCATGACTTTCTAAAATACTTTTTACAATAGATAAACCTAATCCAGTTCCTACAACATTTCTTTTATGCTTTTTATCATTTTTATAATATCTATCCCAAATATGTTCAATATCTTTATCTTTTATTTGCCCTGCATTTTTAATTTCAATTAAATAATCTTTTTTATCCTCCGTAATTTTAATTAATACTTTTTTATTTTCTGTATAATTAATTGCATTATTTACTAAATTATATATAACTTGATTTATTTTATTTTTATCTGCTCTTACGATTACTTCCTTAGGCATTTCTGATTCTATAACATATCCTTCTGTTTCCTTTAAATAATCATATCTTTTTAAAATACCCATAATTTCTTTATTTAAATCAAAACTTTCTATTTCCAAAGTATCAGAATTTGCTTGCAACTTAGATAACGTTAATATATCACCAACTAAATTATTTAATCTATCTGTCTCTTCAATAATTACATTTAAATTTTCTTCTCTCTTTTTCTTATTTTTATAAGTTATATCTCTAACCATTTCCGCATATGCTTTAATCATTGTTAGAGGTGTTTTTAAATCATGAGAAACATTAGCCATCAAATCACGTCGATAATTATCTGTCTTACTAACTTCACTTTCCAAATAATTAAGAGTATCAGCTAATTCATCTATCTCTTTAATGCCGTTTTTTTCAAAAACAACATTATAATTACCATTAGCTACTAATTTTGATTTCTCTGTAATATCAACAATCGGTTCACTTAATACTTTAGCTAAAAACAAACTAATTATAATAGCTAAAATAATAACAACAATTGTTATATAAATTAATTGATCTTTTATTAAAGTATAATTCTTATTAACATTACTTAACATTGTAAATAAATATACATATCCATTATCTACTTCAATACCATATAATAAAGCATATGATTCAAAATCAGGATTAACCAATTTTATTGCTTTTGTTTTTTCTCCACTTTTATAGAGTTCTTCTTTATATTCATTTAATTCCTTATTACTTCTTCCTAACAAACAACCAGTAGAAGCATCATTATATAATATTGCATTTCCAAAACCATCAACATACTCAATACAAACATTATTATTATAAACAACATTTTTTAGATAATCAGGTAAAACTTCGGCATCTTTTTTATTGATCTCACTTGCTAATTTACTCATATCATTAATTTGATATCTTTCATATAAAAAACTTGAAAATAGTAATTGAGATTCCCATAACAACAATAAAATAAAAACAGAAAATAATATTAAATAAAACATTGTTTTAAATTTAATACTACTATTTTTAACTATCTTTGTATTCAAATTTATAACCTATTCCACGAACCGTTTTTATATATTCACCATAACTACCTAAATTCTTTCTTAAAGTTTTAACATGGGTATCAATAGTTCGATCATCTCCATAAAAATCATATCCCCATACATTAGTTAGTAATTGTTCTCTTGATAATGCAATATTTTTATTAGAAACAAAATACTTAAGTAAATCATATTCTTTAGGAGTTAAATAAATTTTTTCTTCATTAACATAAACATCATGAGCTTTATCATCTATTACTAAGCCACCAAACTTATAAGAAGAATCTTCACCATTACTTCTTTTTAAAACTGCCTTAACACGAGCAACTAATTCTTTAGGACTAAATGGTTTAGTAACATAATCATCTATTCCTAAATCAAACCCAATAAGTTTATCGTATTCTTCACTACGAGCCGATAACATAATAAAAGGAATATTCTTACTTGCTCTAATTTCTTTACAAGCCTGATAACCATCTTTTTTAGGCATCATAATATCCATAATAATTAAAGAATAATCATTCTCTAAAGCTTTTGCTACTGCATCATTACCATCAATAGCTTCGTCGACTTTAAAACCTTCTAAAACTAAATATTCTTTAATTACTTGTCTAATTAATTCTTCATCATCTACTACAAGAATCTTCATAATCTCACCTCTTATAAATATAATATAAAAAATATGTGACAAATAAATGAAATATATTATATATTCTAACATAAAAAAAAGACATCTAAAATGTCTTAATCTAAATCTACATTATGATATATATCTGTTACATCATCTATTTCATCTAATAAATCATATAATCTGTTAAATAAATCTAAATCTTCACCAGTTAATTTAATTAAATCTTTAGCATACCAACCAGATTCATCAACTTCATAAGATACATCAGGTATAACTTTTTCAATTATATCTCTTGTTTTTATATTATCTATATAATTAACAGAAATATTTAAAATTCCATCTTTATCAGTTTCACATTCAACAGGTTCTATTCCAGCATCTAATAAAGCCATTAAAATATCTTCTTCTTTATCTGATTTAAATCCTAAAATAGTCAAATTATCATAATTATATGAAACAGAATTACTAACTCCTAAACTTTTATGAACTTTATTAAAAGCAGCTCTAACCTCTCCAACAGTTCTATTAACATTATCTGTTAATGTCTTAATCATAAAGGTAGAAGCCCCAGGTCCAAATCCTTCATATATTATTTGTTCGTATTCATCTTTTCCTGCTCCTTTAGCTTTATCTAAAGCTCTATTAATAATATCTGCAGGAACTTGCATTTTCTTTGCTTTTTCAATTAAATGTTTTAAAGCACTATTAGCTTCAACTTCTGGAACACCATTTTTAGCAGTCAAATAAATTTCTTTAGCAAAATTAGTATATAATTTTCCTTTTGCTGCTCCAGTCTTCTTAATTTTTGCTTCTCTAACAGCATAAGCTCTTCCCATTTTCCCACCTCTTTCAAAATATTTTATTTATTTTTTCTTTTTCTAGAATAACTCCATATAAAAGGATAAGCCAACAATCTAGGTAAAAAACGTGTTACCTTATATTTATATTTATTTAATGTATCATAATACACATCTAAATTCTTACTTCTAAAATGCAATATATCATCTAGTTTATCGCCATCTTCATAATATCCACCATAATAATTCTTTTCTGCGAATAAATAAGCAGATAAAAATTTAAAAGATAATCCATAAGTTTTAAAAACATGAACTAAATAATCAGAATATTTTGTTCTAAACTTTTCTCCTCCTGCTACATTAAAAGTCTTTTTATTTAACTTATTTTTAAAATCTATAGCACAAACAAAAGCATAACCAGCATCTTCAGCTGATAATAACTCACACTTACTATTTGGTGTAATATTATAAATAAGACTTTCCGGACCTGGATCACCCAATATATAAGCTAATCTTAATATCGAAAAATTCTTTAAATTACTTTTAATATACTTTTCACTTTCTAATTTATACTTAGAAAAATAATCATAATCATCTAAAACACCATTTGTTTTTACTGTAATATGTTCAAAATCATCCTGTATACCATATACAGACGTACTAGAAGAATATAATAAGAAACAATCAGGATTATAATCTTTTATTGAATCAACAATTTGTTTTGTTCCATTATAATCGATTTCCTTACATAGATCCTCACGTACATTAGCAAGAGGTGGCAACACCCCAGCTAGATGAATTACAATATCATGATCTTTAACTAAAGCATCCACAATTGCACTATCATTAACATCGCCAAAAACTATATTAATTCTTTTTCTAAAAGGCTTCAATCTCTTATAAACATGCTTATTTTTAAGTTCTAAAGCTGTAATTTCGTATTTGCCTTCACTTAAGAGAAACCTAATTACCTGTAATCCTACAGTTCCAGCAGCACCTGTAACCAATACCTTTTTCATTTAATACACCTTCTTATTATAGCAATATATTTCTATAATACCATATTTATTATTCTTCTTAAACTAATATAACTCATCACTACTACTTGCATTTAAATGCAAGTCAGCAAATTCTCCTTTTATATATAAAGGATAAGCAGCCGCTCCAATCATTGCTGCATTATCTGTACAATAAGCCATTCTTGGAACAGATAATAAAACACCATATTTATCTGTAACTTTCTTAATTTCATTTCTAACATATTTGTTAGCTGAAACCCCTCCAGCTATAATCATATTTTTTATATTATATTTTTTTATAGCTAATTCTGTCTTTCTTGCCAACTGATCAACTGCTACATCTTGAAAACTTCTAGCTAAATCAGCTTTTCTTATTTCATTTCCTCTTTGTTTTTCATTGTGAACTAAATTAATAATGTTACTTTTTAATCCACTAAAACTCATATCAAAACTATCATCATTCATTGGAATAGGCAAATCATAAGAATGCACCCCTTCCAAAGCCATTTTTTCTACATTTGGTCCTCCAGGATACTTCAAATCTAAAACTCGCGCAACCTTATCATAACACTCGCCAATAGCATCATCTAAAGTACCGCCTAAATGTTCAAAAACGTAATCATCTTTCATTAATATCAAATCTGTATGACCACCACTCACTACTAATGCTAATAAAGGAAAAACCATTTTTTGCTCAAGGTTATTTGCATAAATATGACCTGCAATATGATTTACAGCAATTAAAGGCTTTTTATAAACAAAAGACAAAGTCTTCGCAAATTCAACACCAACTAATAAACTTCCTAACAATCCTGGTGCATAAGTAACAGCTATCGCATCAATATCATCCATAGTCATATTAGCTTTATTTAATGTTTCTTCTAAAACCATCGTAATATTTTCTGCATGCATACGTGAAGCTATCTCAGGAACAACACCTCCAAACTCAGCATGCGTATCCATTTGCGTTAAAACAGTCAACTGAATACATTCACATCCATTTTTAACAATAGCCATACTTGTTTCATCGCAAGATGATTCAATTGCTAATATATTTACATCTTTCATCTTAAACATCTCTTTTCATTATAATTGCACTATCATCACCATAATAATTACGACGACAATTTATTTCATAAAAATTATTCTTTTTATAAAAATTAATAGCAATTTTATTATTTTCATTAACTTCCAAAAATATTTCTTTTACATCATTAAAATAATTATACAAATAATTAAGTAAAATCGTTGCTATACCTTTTCTTCGTACTTTATCATCAACAACAATATTAATAATATCTACACTTTCATAAGACTTAGTTATATGTAAAAAAGCAACTAATTTATTATTAAGAAAATAACCCCAAATATAATTATAATTAAGCTCTAATATTTCATTTAATTTATATACTTTTGAAAAATTAGGATTAATCAACTCCCCCAACTTATTAAATTCACATAAATCTTTAAGCGTAACATTATCTACCATTTAAAGCACTAATTCCTTTAACATATAATGGTTTAACAGCATGAGGATTAATCGCTTCGCCTTTTTTTACATACTCATATATTTTTTCATAATCTATATCTACATCAACAATTACATTATTACTCTCCTTATATTGAAGATAATCCTTTTTATTTAAATACTCATAATTACCTACTGCTAAATTATTACCATCAAAAGTTCCAACATAAGCTCCATTACGATCTTCAATAGCAACAACTTTTTTCTTACCATCTACCATTAAAGATTTTATAATTAAAGAATCAACAACTCTAATAGGAATATTTAATGCATAAGCCATAGTTTTAGCAATTGTAACTGCTAATCTTACTCCTGTAAAAGAACCTGGTCCGTTAACAACAATTACGTCATTTAAATCTTTAACATCAAGTCCATTATCAACAAATATTTTTTCAATTAAAGGTAAAGTAATCTCACTATGTTGATTACTAGAAAAAACATCTTCCTTAGAAATAATCTTCCCATTTTTATATAAAATAATTAAAACATCCTTATCATGAGTATCAATAAATAAAGTATACATTATGTCACCTCTCGTGCCTTATTATACCATATAAAAGCAAAAGAAAAAACTCTTTCGAGTTTATAAAACGGCTTCACATAAATCTTCATATTTTTGACCATATGGTGTAAAAACTAAAATACGTGTATTATCATCAATGACTTTAAATTTTACATCTAAACGTTCATCTGGTAATTGATCTTCTATCATTTCAGGCCATTCAATAATACAAACACCATCTCTATTCAAATAATCATTTAAACCAAAATCCAAAGAAGACTCATCTAAACGATACACATCCATATGAAATAAAGGCATCTCACCATCATAATATTCTTTAACAAGACTAAAAGTAGGACTTGTAATAGTTTCATTGATACCTAAAGCTTTAGCAAAGCCCTTAACAAAAACAGTTTTACCGCTACCTAATTCCCCAGTTAAGCATATAACCATTCCTGGAAATTTTTCACTTTCAATATTCTCAGCAATCTCAATTGTATCTTCAAGAGAACGAGAAGTATATTTATAATTCATATTATCACCCAAATAAATTATAACAACAACTATAATAGAATTTCAACAATAATAAAAAATTTGACAATTTAAATACATGAGTTAACTCTATTATATATATCAAAATAAGTAGAAGAAGTATAATGTAAACCATCAGAAGTACCAAAGTTATCTATAATTTTACTATAAACATCACAATATTTAATATTTTCAACAATCCCATTTTTTAACTTTAAATTAAAAGTCATAATATCAGAATTCTTAGTAGAATATCCATAAACTCTTTCTTTATTTTCATCAACAGGATTAACAGAAACGACAATTAAATTATGTTCTTTCCATTGATTAGCAACTAAATTATTATAAGAAGAAATATATTTGTCGATATCTGATAATAAAAAATTAACTCCCATATAAGAAATTATATTATATGTTACATCAGGATTACTATTTAGAATGTTATTAGCTGCTGGTATAGCTGTTGAATAAAACCAAGAATACCCCATTGCACTTTGCGCAATAAATATATCATTCTCATAATATTTAGGCCCACTATTACTAAACTGACACCCAGAACCATCACCAGTAACAGAAGTACACATTCCCACTGTACGACTATCACCTATATGAATATTTATAGTTCCAGGATTATTAGAAGAACCATTAGCAGCTTCTTCTCTTCTTTTTTTAATTTCTTCATTCCTCTTTTTTTCTTCATCTAATCTTTTATTATAAGCATCTTTTTTATCATTCTTATCTTTATTAATAGCATCCAATCTTTCTTGGTTTTCAAGTTCACGATAATATTGTATCTTTTCTAAAGATATATTGTGAGAACATAAAAAGATATCACTATTAATATTACTAATAAAAGAAAATAAAAAAGACAAAATAGAAGGAATTAAAAAAATAAGTAAACCACAAAATAAAGATTTAAATAAAGGAAATAATTTATCTACTATAGAATCACCTTTAATAACAACTGAAAAAAAAGAACGAATAGCCCTAACAATTATAATAATAGGAACTATTATAGAAACAATATAAATAACATATTTTAATATTAATAGAAAAGTTAAAAAACCAGAGTTTTCACATAAATTAAATAAAATCATAAACATCACATAAATATTATAATATAGTAGGAAAAAGAAAGCAAAAAAAAAGAGGATCAAACAGCTCCCCCCTCCCGGACAAGAAAGAAGAGCAAAAAAAAAAGAGGCAACTACCTATTTTCGCAAGAAACTATCGTCGGCGTGTAAGTGCTTAACTGCTCTGTTCGGGAA
>CALVJQ010000026.1 GCA_944332265.1 uncultured Bacilli bacterium | reverse complement strand
CACAAAATATAATAAATATAAAGATAAATAAGATAAAATTAAAAATAATAACAAACCCTAAAATATTTTGTTATAATAAATTAAGGTGATACATATGGAAATTCTCGCTGATAAATTAAGGCCTCAAAAATTAGATGATATTATAGGTCAACAACACCTAGTTGGTCCAAATAAAATAATCCGAAACTTAGTTGAAAATAATCATATCGTAAGTATGATTCTATATGGTAAACCTGGAATAGGAAAAACGTCAATTGCTTGTGCTATTGCTAAAGAAATAAACAAACCATATCGTATGTTAAATGCTACTATAAATAACAAACAAGATTTTGACATTGTTATTGAAGAAGCTAAGATGAATGGTGAAATGATTATTATAATGGATGAAATCCATCGTTTAAACAAAGATAAACAAGATTTACTCCTTCCTTATATTGAAAATGGTTTAATTATTTTAATAGGTATGACAACATCAAATCCTTATCATAAAATAAATCCTGCTATTAGAAGTCGTTGCCAAATATTTGAACTAAAAGAATTAACGGATGAAGAAATTAAAGAAGGCATACTTAAATCTTCTAAATACTTAAAAGATATTAAAATTGACGAAGAAGCAATAAATGCTATAATAAAACTAGCAAGTGGTGATTTAAGAAGTGCAATTAATTTATTAGAAATCGCCTATTACGGAACTAAAGATAAACATGTTAACTTAGATGCTGTAAAAAACATCAATAATAAAGCTATCTTCTTTTCTGATGCCAATGAAGATGGACACTATGATGTTTTATCAGGGCTTCAAAAATCAATTCGAGGTTCTGATGTAGATGCATCACTACATTATCTAGCCCGTTTAATAATAGCTGGTGATTTAGATAGTATCTATCGCAGATTAAGTGTCATATGTTATGAAGATATCGGACTAGCTAATCCATCAATCGGTCCTAAATTAATGGCTGCTATTGAAGCATCCGAATTAGTTGGACTTCCCGAAGCGCGTATTCCTCTTGGTACAATCGTTACTGAAATGGCTCTTAGTCCTAAAAGTAATAGCGCTCATATTGCTCTAGATGAAGCTCTAAAAGATATAGAAAATGGTAATACAGGGAATCTTCCTAATCATATTAAAACAAATTCCCCACTATACAAATATCCTCACGATTATCCAAATTCATGGGTTAAACAACAATACTTACCAGATAAAATCAAAAATCGAAGATATTATAAACCTAAATATAATAAATACGAAGCTAATTTAAATAAATTACATAGAGAAATGAGAGGAGAAAAATAAAATGAAAATAGCTTTAATTGGTACTGGAGTTTATGGTCTAGCTATAGCTCTATCATTAAATAAAAAAGAAAAAAATCTAATAATGTGGACAGAATCAGAAGAAAGATATCAAAAATACTTAAAAGATGGATGTATCAAAGATATTATTAAAGATTTAGATGCTCCTAAAAATATCAAACTAACAACATCATATGAAAAAGCAGTTACTAATGCCGATATTGTCTTTATTACTTCAACAGCTGCCTTCGTTGGTAGTATATGTCATGAAATTAAACCATATATTACCAAAAAAACAATTATCTGTATCGCTTCCAAAGGAATTGAAAATACAACATGTTCATTCTTAAGTGATATTGCATATGAAGAGTTAAAAAATCGTAATATAGCCATTATCTCTGGCCCATCATTTGCTATCGATATGGCTTATAATAATCCAATCGGCTTATCAATTGCTTCTAAAAGTAAAAAAGCAATCCGTGAAATTAAAAATGTTTTAGAAAATGAAACCATTAAACTTCGTCCAACAAGTGACCTAATAGGTGTTCAAATCTGTGGTAGTATTAAAAACGTAATCGCTGTCGCTGCTGGAATGTTAGATGGCATGAACTATCCAGAATCAACCCAAAGTTTTCTAATAACTGAAGCCTTAAACGATATAAAAAACTTAATTGAAGCCCTTGGTGGTAATCCTAAAACAATTAATTCCTTCGCTGGAGTTGGTGACCTCTTACTAACTTGTACTTCAACCAAAAGCCGTAACTTCACATTCGGTTATGTAATAGGAGCAGGTGCAACCAAAGAAGAAAAACTAAAACACCTAGAAGAACATACTGTTGAAGGATATTACACATTAAAAAGCATTTATAAATTAATCAAAAATAAAAAAATAAAAATGCCTATCATCGATCTTATATATAAAATTGTAATGAACGATGAAGACCCAAAGCAACTAATAAACTTCCTAATCAACAAAAAATAAGACTTAAAGTCTTATTTTTTTTCATCATCATCTTCATCATCATATAAATCTAAATAATCATTAATAGTTTCTTTTATTTGTTGAGCTTCTTCTTCATCTTTAGCATTAGAAAGTAAAAAATCTAAATACGTAGTCTTCTCACAAAAAGTTAAATCAGGATTAGAAAGAGTACTATCTTTCATAACTTTCGACACATTTTCTAACTCTTCCTTTTCTTCCATAAAATCACTTCCCATCATTAATTATATCATTAAAAACATAACTTGCTATTATAAAACCTGCTACATTAGGAACAAAAGCTGTTGAACCAGGTTCTCTAGATTCAATATGTATTGGTTTTTCGTTTGAACATAATACCATAATTTTATCACTTATTTTAGCTTCTCTTAATAATTTACGCATAATTCTTGCTAAAGGATCATAACTAGTATTCCAAATATTAGTAATTTCTAATTTAGTAGGATCAACTCTATTACCTGTACCCATACAAGAAATTATTCTTACTTTATTATTTAATGCTATCTTAATAAGTAATAACTTAGTAGTTATAGTATCACAACAATCTATAATATAATCATACTCCATATCTGATAATAAATCAATATTAGCCTCATTAAGAAACAATTCGTAATAATTAACATTTATACTAGGATTAATAGATTTAGCTCTTAAATAAGCTTCTTTTACCTTAGAATGACCTATATTATTAATATTAGATAATAATTGTCTATTTAAATTACTTATACTAAAAGTATCTCCATCAATAATTGTAATATTTTTAATACCCATTCTAACTAAAGCTTCAAAACAAGCTCCCCCTACTCCACCAACACCAACTAATAATATTTTAGTATCATAAAACTTCTCTAATAAAAGAGGAGAAAAAAGCATTTCTAAACGTTCAAACATCAAACCACCATCTAAATTATATCACATAAAAACCCAGGGAGATACCTACTTGTGATAAAAAACCTGCACTACACAGGTGGGCATCACATGACTTACTTTAGGATCCCTACACTTAAAAAGCAAGGTCTTCAACACCATAAGCCAATTAGATTCCCTTATAATCACTTACTCGGTTTTTATGAAAAGTAAGCACTTATCCTTGGGTACTTTAATTATATCATAAAAAAAATGAATAACACAACAATTATTCATCTTTTTTACATATTAACTAACTGGTGGAACAAAATTCGGTTTAATAGGAGTTCCTCCATTATTAGAAACAGGCGCTTGATAATTATTAGCAATTGCTGGATTAACAACTTGCGTTTGGTTCTGACTAACAACACCAGTTCCACCATTACTTCCTTGATTAGAATTATTAGAACTACTACCTCTAACTTTCCAACAATTATTTACATCACAAGAATTAGAATTAGGTGCTGGATTAGGCATTTCCATTTTAATAACCATTGGTAATTTAAAAGCTCCTCCAAAACCAACGCAATTACCTGGCTGCAAAATCTTTTGTTTTTCAATAACATCAGCTGAAATATTAGGTAACATCGTCCTAATATACTCAATATCCTTAGGATGGGTCATCTTAAAGATTAAGAAATTACTACATTGAGCAATAACCGTTTCAGATATCTCTACCGGTCTTTGACTAATTATATTAAGTAAAACTCCATACTTACGACCTTCTTTAGCTATACGATCAAAAATATTATAACCAATTAAGAAAACATCAGCGTCTTTTTGAACATATCTATGAGCCTCCTCCAAAAATAAATGAAAAGGTATTTGAGCTCTTTGTTTACGAGTCTTACAAAAATCAAAGAAAATTCTTGCTATTATCTTCACAATTATTTTAGCTTGTGTATCATCAATATCTTCTAAATTCATATTAATAACTTGTGCTTTCTTATTGCCTACAGCTACTAAAGAAGCAATATAAGATTCTGTAGATATATAAGTATCACATTTGTAAATACTAGCAATACGACTATTCATAATCGAATTTAAACGTACTTTAAGCAACATAGAATCATCATATAATTGATCATTATTTTGAAAACCTTCACTAATTAAAGTAAATTCAAGAGCTGCAGCAAAATCACGCATTGAATAAAAACAATTCATTGGTTCTTCAGTCATTTCCATATTTTCATCAATATGATTTAAAATATAATCCGTAATTAAAACCGACTCACCAAAATTACCATTACTATCTATTTCAAAACATTCAGATAAAGTACGAGTATACCCCAAACCTTGAATAATACTACCAAAGTTAAAATCATTAGTATGGCATACTTCTAATACTTTAAATATTTCATTCTTTTTATTAGCTGTAATTTGATTACTATACAAAATAGCAATTAATGCTTTAGCAATTAAATGATTTTTATATTTTTCCGCTACTTCATCATCTTTACTAAATATTCTTGTTAGTTTTAATGCTCTTTCCAAAATAGGTATCTGACTATGTTTATCAGCTTGTAACATAATAGTTAAATCATCTAAATTTAATAGATGAAACGGAATCTTTAATTCATAATCAGTTTCTTCCTGCATATTAGTAGTAATAAATTTATAAGTATAATTAGGATTTAATTTACCCAAATCTTTAAAAGCTGTCTTATATTCACCATATGCATCAAAAATAAAAATATTAGCATTATATGAAACTAGATTAGGATTAGAAAAAATATTTTGTACTACTCTAGCTACACCACAAGATTTACCACTACCAGTATTACCAAAAACAGCCATATGATTAGCAAATAAATTATTTATATCAACACATACATCATAATCTGTATAAATTGAACTTCTACCTAATTTAAAAGTTGTATCATCATAAACCCCAACAATCGCTTTTAATTCTTGATCATTAATCGTTCTAATCTTACTAGATAAAACTGGTTTACGTATAACACCACTTACATACTTGCCATTAACAAATTCTCCCAAAAAACGAATTTTTATAACTTCATCAGTAACTTCTTCTACTTCACCCAAAATTTCTTGATTAGGAGCTTCAAAGACAACATGAACATTCATTAAATCGCCAAGTTCTTCTGCTTTAGCAACCGTTTCAACATGCGCTACATTACCAGAAATAAATTTTATCTTGCCAAACATAACCAACACCTCATCTATTATACATATTAATATTAACATATTTTAGAAAAAGATAAAACCTTTTTCTTCATAAAAAAAAGAGATAAATCTCTTTATAAGTAACGACCAACAACTTTATCTTCTCTTCTAAATATTCTTTTAAAGAAAGATGGTTTCTTAGTATCTTCATCATCACCATTTAAAATAAAACTTCCATCTTTATCTAATAAACCATCAGCTAAACCATACGAAGCTCTAATTTTTTTATTAACTACCTCAATAGTATCATATCCAGAAGAAATAATCTTTCCTTCTTTAAAATTAAACAAATATTGTAAATTTCTATTTTCATCAGGAAGATAATCAGTTAAAACAATTAAGTTATTTTCAACTAAATAATTAGGTGCTTTATACATAGTAGTAGGCATCGAAGCTGATACAGCAGCCAAAACATAAGGCTTATTATCAATAAGACGAATAACCATTGCTTCTTTAATAGTACTTAATACAAAATGTTCCTCATCAATTTCAAATACCTCTATTTTACCTTCCCCATTTTCTAAAGTACTAAATAAAACATTTTTATATGGTGTAACAACAGTCGCATATAAGACCTTATCAACATCATTAGCTAAAACTGTTTCAACCAAATCAAATCCATCATACTTAGTAGTAGTTTGTAAAACTTCTTCATTTTTATATAAGGAAAACACTTCATCTTGCTTAATTTTCATAATAACACCCCTTAATTACGAGGTATTTTACCATCTATCTATTAAAAAGGCAAATTTATCTAAAAAAAAGATAAGAGTTATCTCTTATCTAATTCATCATGCAATATCTCCTTAGTTAAAACTGGATTAGCTTTTCCACGAGTCATTTTCATAACTTGACCAACAAAATAATCAAATATATTATCACGACCACCTTTATATTGAACAATTTGCTCTTGATTGTTATCAAGAATTTCAACTACTATTTTTGTTAATTCTCCTTTATCACTAATCTGCGCATTATCTTTACTAATAAAGTTTTTAGGTTCTTTCTTTTCTAAAATAGCTTTATTAAATACTTCTTTAGCTTGTTTCGAAGATAAAATTCCTTTATTAACTGCATCAATTATTTGTTTTAACATTTCAGGAGTTAAATAAAAATCTTTAATCAAAATATCTTCTTTATTTAATTCTCCAATTATATTAACACTTACCCAGTTAGCTGCTTGTTTAACATCAATACCTAATTTAACACATTCTTCAAAATAATCAGAAATATCTTTTTCTTTTACTAAAACTCCAGCATCATAAGAAGATAAACCATATTCGTTAATATATTTTTGTTTACGATTCCATGCTAGCTCTGGAATAGATGCCTTAATTTCATCTAACCATTCTTTTGTAACTTTATATTTTGGAATGTTAGGTTCAACAAAATATTTATAGTCAATAGCATCTACTTTACTACGCATACGAATCGTTGTTCCAGACTCTTCATCCCAACGACGAGTTTCTTGCAAAACTTCGTCTCCGTTTTCTAAAATTTCTGTTTGACGTTCAATTTCATAATTAATAGCATCTCTTACTCCACCAAAAGAATTAATATTCTTTATTTCAGCACGAGTACCCCAATTATTAGGATCTGTTTCATCTAAAGAAGCATCCATTAAAGAAACATTAACATCACATCTAATTTGCCCCTTTTTACTATCGGCTTCTGAAATACCAGCATATTGATAAACACTACGCATATGTTCCAAAAAAGCTACGGCTTCTTTAGCACTATGAATATCTGGCTCAGTAACTAACTCAAGTAAAGGTACACCTGCTCTATTATAGTCAATATTAGAAGTATCATAAAAATGATCTAAAGAAGCAGCATCTTCCTCTAAGTGAATATTATTAACTCTTACTTTCTTTAATTCATCATCACACTCATAAGTAACTTCTCCATAAATTCCAACCGGAATTGGTTTCGTCTCTTGTGTAATTTGAAAATTCTTTGGCATATCAGGATAATAATAATTTTTACGTTCAAAATAAATATACTTAGGTTGCTTACAATTTAAAATAATTGAAGCCATCAAAGCTAATCTAACTGCTTCTTTATTAACAACTGGTAAAGTTCCAGGAAATCCCATATCAAGAGGTCTAACATTTGTATTAGGCGAACCACTATATTCATTTCTAGCTGCACTAAAAACCTTAGTTTTAGTTTCACTAACTTCACAGTGCATCTCTAACCCTATTTTTGCTAAATACTTAGTCATTATTTAACCTCCTCTACATATTGTCCTTTATAATCCATAGCACTCTCTAAGGCATAAGCAATATTTAAAACCTTTTCATCTTCGTAACAATTACCTGTTATATTAACCCCCACTGGTAAGTTAGAAACAAAACCATTAGGAATTGTTATGGATGGGAAGCCACCAAAATTACCAATTTGTAAATGTTCTTCTAAAACAGCTGTATCTTTATTTAATATATCTAAAGAACCATCTAAATGTTTAGCAGGTCCTGAACCAACAGGTAATATAACAGCATCATAATCTTTAAATATTTCTTTCCAACGATCAACTAATAAACGACGTACTCTCTGTGCATTTTTAAAATATCTTTCTTGATTTTCTTTTTGTAAAACATAAGAACCAATAACAAAACGTCTCTTTATCAAAGGAGAAAAACCTTTAGTACGATGATCTTTCATCATATCTATATAATTATCTCCTTTTCCACGTGGCCCAAAAACAATCCCAGTTAAATTACTCATATTACTAGTAGCTTCAGCACAAGATATAACAACATATACAGATGGTAAAGCTTTAAGTAAATCTTCATCTACTGAAACTTCATCAACTACAAATCCAAGACTACGACACTTTTCTATAGTTTTATAAAAATTATCTAAATGTTCCTTTAATTCTTTAGAAGCATTTTTATATTTAGCCGGATCAACAATTTCCTTAATATAACACAACTTCATATTATCAACTTTTCCTGTACAAGCATCTGCTAAATGAATTTTACTTGAATCCCATGAAGTCATATCATTTTCATCGATACCTTTCATATTATCAACTACAATAGCAGCATCTAAAACACTTCTTGTTAAAACCCCACAATGATCTAAAGAAGAAGCAAAAGCAAATAAACCATAACGCGAAATCATTCCATAAGTAGGTTTATAACCAACTATTCCACAATAAGCAGCTGGTTTACGAATCGAATCTCCCGTATCTGATCCTAAAGCATAAGGATAAACACCAGCTGCAACAGCTGCTGCTGACCCAGAAGATGATCCAGCACACATACGCGATAAATCCCAAGGATTACGTTGAACACCAGTATGAGCTGTTGTTCCAGTACCACCCATTCCAAATTCATCCATCGCTGTTTTATTTACTTTAATTGCTCCAGCATCATTTAATTTTTTAACTGCAGTTGCATCAAAAAATGGTACATAATCTTTTAATGTATTAGAAGATCCAGTTGATAAAATATCTTTTGTCGAATAATTATCTTTAACTCCATAAGGAATTCCTGATAATAAATTATCTGTTACTTTAACTCCTTTGGCATCATCTAATATAGTAACAAAGGCATTACATTTATCTTGAATCTCATGACTTCTTTCTAAAGATTCCTTAACTAATTCATCACTAGTTACTTTTCCACTTAAAAGTAAATCATGCAATTCCTTAATTGATTTATTCATGTATTTCATCATATCACCTTATCCTACAACTCGTGGAACAACAATTTCGTCCCCAAACACATCATCACTATTACGAAGTAACAAATCAACTGGAACTGAAGGAACAACTTCATCTTCCCTTAATTTAAACTCAAAATCATCTAAAGTGTGCGTCATTGGTTCTACTTCACTTATATTAGGAATCTGATTAACTAAATCTAAATTTTTATCAATTATATCAAATTCATCTAAAACCATTTTATTTTCTTCACGTGTTAAACCGATTAATAATTTATCAGCATAATCATCAACCATTTCACTAGTAAATTTACTCATCTTTTTTCACCTCTACTTTAATTCCTAACTCTTTTAATTGAGTTTTAGTTAATATTGAAGGACTACCCATCATATTATCAGCCCCACTAGCATTAGTTGGGAAAGCTTGTACTTCTCTTAAATTAGGTTCATCTTTTATTAACATTAAAATACGATCAATTCCAGGAGCCATTCCTCCGTGAGGAGGACATCCATACTTAAATGCTGTAAATATAGAACTAAATTTTTCTTCCACTTCTTCGCGCGTATAACCAACAACAGAAAAGCCTTTTGCTAAACTATCTAAATCATGATTACGAATAGCTCCACTAGCCATCTCATTACCATTACAAACAAAATCATATTGATAAGCTAATATATCTAAAACATCTTCATACTTATCATAATCACTAATACCTCCATGAGGTAAACTAAAAGGATTATGGCAAAATTCGTATTTTCGATGTTCATCATCATATAAAAACATTGGGAAATCCTTAACAATACATAATTCTAAACGATTATTATCAATTAAATCCAATTTACGTCCTAATTCACTTCTAATTTGCCCAGCTTGTTTTTGGGCTGTTAGCAATCGCTTGTTAGCGATAAAAAATATAACCCCATTATTCGTAATACCTGTATTTTTTACCAAATCATCTCGTTCTTTTTCACTTAAAAACTTATCTATTGGTCCTTTAAACGAACCATCACTCATTAACGTTAAATAACCAATACCAGGCATTCCAATACTAGAAGCGTATTCTACTATTTCATTAAACCAAGAATTAGATTTATCGCCTATATTAGAAACAACTATCGCTTTAATATAACTTTTCTTAAAAGGACCAAAAGTAGTATCTTTTAAAATTTCTGATACATCCTGAATTAATAATGGATTACGTAAATCTGGTTTATCAGTACCATAAGTTTCCATCGCCTCATGATAACTAATTCTTCTAAAAGGACGAGGACTAACTATTTTATTACTAAATTTCTTAAACGTATCATAAAATATTTCCTCACCTATTTCTAATACTTCTTCTTCAGTAACATAACTCATTTCAAAATCTAATTGATAGAATTCTAATGTTCTATCAGCCCTAGCATCTTCATCTCTAAAACAAGGAGCAATTTGGAAATATTTCTCTACCCCACCAACCATCAATAATTCTTTATATATTTGTGGTGCTTGTGGTAAAGCATAGAATTTACCTTTAAAATTACGAGAAGGAACAACAAAATCACGAGCTCCTTCAGGACTAGAAGCTGTTAATATAGGTGTTTGAACTTCCATAAATCCTAAATCATACATTTTATTTCTTAAAAAATGTAAAACATCACTACGTAATTTAAAATTATCTCTAACTTTTTCATTTCTTAAATCAAGATAACGATATTTTAATCTCAACTCCTCAGAAGCTTCTTTACTTGTCATTATATTAAAAGGAAGTTCATGTAAAGAAGGGCTTAAAACTTCTAAATGTTCTACTAACATTTCAACTTCACCAGTTTTAAGACGTACATTATAAGTGTCTTTACTTCTTTCGCGAATTGTTCCCGTTAATTTAACTACTGACTCTTTAGCCAAACCAACAAACAAAGAATCATCATTAGATACCGTCTGTAAGGTTTCAGTATTATCACGTAAATCTAAAAATAATACTCCTCCATGGTCGCGAATATTTTCAATCCATCCGCTTACAATAACTCTTTTCCCCACCATTTTCTTATCAATATCAATACAATGATGAGTACGATATATATTTTCTTTCATCAAAATCTCCCTTTCTATTTAAATTTTAAAATCTAAAACTCACAATTGCCTGGAGTTCTAGGATATGGAATTACATCTCTAATATTCTCAACTCCTGTTAAATAAATAAGTAAACGTTCAAATCCCATACCAAATCCTGAATGAACACAACTACCATATTTACGTAGATTTAAATACCAATCCATACTAGCAACATCCATTCCTAATTCTTCCATGCGCTTTACTAGTTTTTCATAAGATTCCTCTCTTTGGGATCCTCCCATTAATTCTCCTGCTCCAGGAACTTCTAAATCAACAGCTGCAACAGTTTTACCATCATCATTTTGCTTCATATAAAATGCTTTAATATCTCTTGGCCAATTTTTAATAAATACAGGCCCATTAAAATATTCAGTAATATATTTTTCATGCTCTTTAGCAATATCTTCTCCATACTCTGGTTCAAATTCCCATTTAACTGGTGCTTCTTTTAAGATTTTTATAACTTCTTCATGATCAATTCTAACAAAATCAGAATTAACTAACTTTTCTAATTTATCTTTTAATCCCTTTTCAACAAATTGATCAAAAAAGTCAATTTCTAATGGTGCATTTTCAAGTACATAAGATACAACATACTTTAACATATCTTCCATAACATCCATATCACCATCTAAATCAGTAAAAGCCATTTCTGGTTCGATCATCCAAAATTCATTAGCATGAGTCTTCGTATTAGAATTTTCTGCTCTAAAAGTAGGTCCAAAAGTATAAGTTTTCTTATAAGCTAAAGCAAAAGTTTCAGCTTCCAATTGACCACTAACTGTTAAATTAGCTTGTTTACCAAAGAAATCCTTACTATAATCAGGTTTCCCATTTACCTTATTTAAATCTAACGTCGTAACTTGAAACATTTCTCCAGCACCCTCACAATCACTAGCAGTTATCAAAGGAGCATGAAAATAAACATAATTTCTTTCTTGAAAATACTTATGAATAGCATAAGCAGCAATACTTCTTACTCTAAAAATAGCTTGAAATAAATTAGTACGAGGACGTAGATAAGCTTGTTCTCTTAAAAATTCCCTTGTATGTCTTTTTGGTTGAATTGGATAGTCAGCTGGACAATCTCCTAAAAGTTTAATAATATCTGCTTTAAGTTCAATCTTTTGTTTTCCTTGACTAGCAACCAACTGCCCAGTAACACTAATTGCACAACCAACTAGCATCTTTTGTACATCTAAAAAATTATACAAACTATCGTCATAAACAATTTGTAAATGTTCTTGTGTAGTACCATCACTAAAATCAATAAAACCAAATTCTTTTTGCTTACGATGATTTCTAATCCATCCTTCTACTGTAACAGTACTTCCTTCTTTTTCTTTTATAAATAAATCTTTTAAATCCATATTATCACCTTAAATTCAAATCTAAATAATCGTCAATTTCGGCTTCTTTAACCATCGTAACTTCTTTCGTCAAATTATCTTTAACTTGCATCTCACCAGCTACTAAGTCTTCATCATTTAAAATAATTAAATATTTAGCTTTTAAACGATCAGCTTGCTTAAATTGACCTTTTAGACTCCTTCCCATATAATCAGTTTCACACCTAAAACCATTAAGTCTTAAATCTTGTGTTAAAGCAAGAGCATATTCTTTTTCAGTTTCATTTACATATAAAACAAATACATCTAATTCATCATTAATCGGTAATTTTACCTCTTCTAATTCTAAAGCTTTAACAAGTCTCCCAACTCCACAAGCGAATCCTATTCCTGGAGTACTTGGTCCATCAAGATTTTCTACTAAATTATCATACCTTCCGCCCCCGGCTAAAACATTATTAGCTCCAAAATCTTTAACAGTTGCTTCAATTTCAAATACAGTATGTGAATAATAATCTAATCCCCTAACAATCTTAGGATCAACTTCATAATCTATATCTAAAACATCTAAATAATTTTGTACATCCATAAATCTATTTTTTGATTCTTCATTTAAATAATCCAACATTACCGGAGCATTTTTAATAATTTCTGAATCAGCATCAACCTTACAATCTAAAATACGTAAAGGATTTTTTCTTAATCTTTCTTGGCAATCTTCACACAATTGATTAATATGTGGTTCAAAATAATTAATTAAAGCTTCACGATAATTATTACGTGACTCTAAATCACCCAAACTATTTATTTTTACTTTAACCCCTTTTAAACCTAATAATTTAAATATTTGGACAGCTACACTAATTACTTCTGCATCTATAGCTGGAAAAGAACATCCTAATACTTCAACACCAAATTGAGTTAACTCACGATCTCTTCCAGATTGTGGCCTTTCATAACGATACATTGTTCCACTATAATAAAGTTTAACTGGTTGATTAGGATCCCCATACATTTTATTTTCAATAAAACTTCTAACAACTCCAGCTGTCCCTTCAGGTCTTAAAGTCATATTTCTCTTACCACGATCAACAAAATCATAAGTTTCTTTATTAACAATATCGGTTGTATCACCAACTCCACGATGAAATAATAAAGTATTTTCAAATAATGGTGTTCTTATCTTTCCATAATTATATCTTTCCATTACTTCATCTATAACACGCATAACATACTGCCATACTTTCATTTCATATCCATAAATATCATAAGTTCCTTTTGGTTTAACTATCATAATAAATCCTCCTAATAAAAAAAGTACCTACTTTTGTAAGGACGAATTGCTCCGCGGTGCCACCTTACTTTACCTAGGTACTCTTAAATAATTATTTTATCGCTTTAATGCGTTCTTATTATTAGAAAGTTGTTTTTCATATATCATCCAATAAGGCATTTCCACCATCTAGCCCTCTCTTATATCTTCATAATATATTACTCGTCTTTCAATAAGAAAAATCTAAAAGTATTGTACTATTTTTTTTAATTAGAGTCAACATTTACCCTAAAATTAAAAAATATTTTTAAAAATAGAGACACTAAAATGTCTCTATTCATTATTTTCCCATCTAACAGTATTAACCGAAATCGACTCATAATCATACTTCAATTCTCTTCCTTGATATACATAAAGAATAATAATACCATTATATTCACGAGCTATTTCGAAAGCTGGATGATTAAAACGATCTTTTTCTAAATTATTAAAAGCTAACTTTACTTTATACTTCTCTTCTTTACTATAATCAATAAAATGTAAAATATTATCACTAGCTGTTAAATAGAAAATACAATTACTACGTGCTCCAATAAACGTAACACGATCTAAGTTTAAAAACTCTGTTCCATCTATTCGATAAATCTTATAATCAATAAAACTATCATCCCCAACAGTTCTTTTCTTACCCGTTTTATAATAATAAGTTAAATTATCATTACGCCATACATCGTATATAGGATCACTACTAGTAGGCGAAACCATCTCCTCATTTTGTAAATCATAAATATACCAAGAACTATCTTTACATAATATATAATATTTAGTATCTTGATCATAATTAATAGAATCATATTCAAATGGCATTACTTCAGTAATATTTCCCTTAGCTGAAATGCTAATTAATCCCCATTTATTATTTTCAGCACTTCTAACTATAAAACGATTATTTTCACCATCAGCAATTTCCTTTTCAGCATCATAAATACTATACTTAACATCTGCATATTTAGCTAAAATCTCTTTTTCATCATCTAGATAATTAATTAGATAAATAGTCCTTATATAATTACAATCACCATATTGAACTTCTTGCGAAGAAGAATCATCTACAAAAGCAAATTTATCATGAATCGTCGTTAATGTTCTATCTTCTTCTATTCTCGTTACTGGATCAGCATTTAAGATATTATAAGCATCATATCCTCCTGTAGCCTTATTACATTCTCCTGAAGAATTTATACATTTATAAGTTCCCACAACATCAGGTCCATCAAAATAATAAAGTAATCCACGATACTTATCTTCGCGCCTACTATTAGTAGGTACTTCATAATCAGTTAAAACATCAGGTAAATCAGCTTCACTTTCAGGATTTTCTCTTCCAATCCAAAATGGTACTAATTCCTCTCTACTAATAGAACTACGACGATAAGAACGATATATATAGCCTAAAGCAATATATTCATCAACTACACCATCATCATATTCACTAGATACATGAATAGCTAAAATAAGTGGTTTACTCTGCGTATATCTAATATAATTAATCAAAAAAACTAAGCCATATAAAACTAAAAAAATTAAAATACACAATTCAATAATTTTCTTCTTACTTAACTTTTGTGGTGTTTGATACATTAAAAATCACCTCTACTATTAATTATTTTATCATAAAAAAAGGAAGATAAAAACATTTTTAAATATCTCCCACTACAAAACTTTGTTCTAAATAATAATTATCATTATTCTTCTTAAATATATGAGCATATAAAACTCCATCTTTAGTTATAATAGATTCATCAATATAAGGTCTTTTCTCACTATCAAAATTAGTACAATATTCATTATCAAAATATTTCAAACATCTATCATTATCACTAACATCTATTTGTAAATAATATTCATATAATACTACTTGATCATTCTGCTCATACACTTTATCTAAACTAGAATAACCTAAAACTTTATCTTGAAAATCTTCTATTAAACAATAATACTTCTTCCCAGAATTTTTACAAGTTAATCCTTTATATTCAAAATCATCAAAAACTAATTCATTAGTTGTATTAAAAAACTTCATCTGATAATCCATAAAAACATCATTATCAATAATAGCCACATTACATTTAGAATCACTAGTATTAAAATCAATTGTTTTTGTTACCTGACAAGTAATCTTCTTTGCTTCATAGCTTTTCTTTTCATAATCATCTTGTTCAATATTATCTAAAACAAATTTAATAATTTCATCGCTAGTTAAATTCTCATTTATTAAATGAGCTTTTCTTAAATCTGTTTTATTCTTAACTCGATTATATAATATTCTAACAGTTGGATCATTACTAGATAATTCAGTTCTTGAAAGTAAAGAAACCTCATGTTTTAAATGACCTAAAATAATAAAGACAATAACAAATATTAATAAAATAAACATTACTAATACTCCAGTTTTAATAAAATCTCTCATCATTACCACCTACTTATTTAGTGTATCAATAATTATAGTCGTTGGTCCATCATTAATTAAACTAACTTTCATATCAGCACCAAAGACACCAGGTTTTGTAGGAACTTCATTATTAAGCAAGCGATTAAACTCTTCATATAATTTAATAGCTTCTTCGCCATTTAAAGCTTTAACATAAGAAGGACGATTTCCTTTTTTTACATCACCATATAAAGTAAATTGTGATATTGAAAGAATTTCCCCATGTTCATCTAAAACACTACGATTCATAACATCATTATCATCTTCAAAAATTCTTAAATTAACAATTTTTCTAACACAATACTTAAGATCATCTATTGTATCAGTATCAGTAAAACCAACCAAAACCATAAGTCCACGTCCAATTTTATTTATAACTTTACCATCAACAATGACCGACGATTCATTAACTTTTTGTACAACACATCTCATCAACTATACGACCTTTCAACAGATATTACAATAGGCAAAGACTTAAGTTCACTAATAAAACCTTCTAATTGACTAGTATTATTCGTTTTAATCGTTATAGCATAAATTGTATAATCCTCATCTTCACGTGTCTTAACTGATTCAATATACACGTCTTTTTGTGATGCTTTAGTAATAATATCAAGTAACTGATTTTTTCCCTTTAATACTTTAATAGTTAAATCCGTTAAATAAGATGATTCATTATTCATATTCCATTCAACATCAATTAAACGAGTACTTGCTTTTATATTAGGACAATCCTTTTTATGTACTGTAATTCCTTCTCCTTTAGTAATGTAGCCGATTATTGGATCACCCTTAATAGGTTTACAACAATTAGCAATTGTAACTAAAATATCATCAGTTCCCGCTACAATAATATCTCCTTTAACCGCTTTATTACTATTATTACTACGATTACTTATTTTACCTAAATAAATATCAACTACATCTTTTTTATCTTCAAATACTAAATCAATAATATATCCCGCTGTAAAACGTAAAGAACCAATAGACAAATATAAATCCTCTAAATCAGTAGTATGTGTATCTTTAAATATTTTCTCTAAATTAGTCTCAGCTAAAACCTCATTAATAGCTAATTTTCTTCTTCTAATTTCTTTTTCAAGCATCTCTTTACCTAAATTAATGTAATTAGCACGATCTTGCTTACTAAAGAAAGACTTAATCTTATTCTTAGCTTGACTAGTTTTAACAAAATTTAACCAATCTTTATTTGGATTAGCTTCTTTACCAGTATTTATTTTAACAATATCGCCATCTTGTAACTCATGGTCTAATGGAACAATCTGATCATTAACAATCGCTCCAATAGTTCGATCTCCTACCCCACTATGAATACGATAAGCAAAATCAACAGGAGTAGCCCCTTTAGGTAATTCTAAAACGTCTCCTTTAGGAGTATAACAATAAATTAAATCACTTAAAAGTTCGTTATTTAAATTACTAGCAAATTCACTATCATTTTCAACATCACTATTAGCATCGATAATATTTCTAAACATTTCCAATTTATGTTCCATCATACTTTGAATCTTAACAGAACCCTTTTCTTTATAAGACCAATGTGACGCTATTCCTTTTTCAGCAATCTCATCCATTTCATAAGTACGAACTTGAACTTCAAATAAATGACCATCTACTCCGAAAATCGTCGTATGTAAACTTTGATACATATTTTCTTTTGGATTAGCAATATAATCTTTAAAACGACGAGGCATAGGACGATATTTACTATGAATTAGCCCAATAGTTAAATAACAATCAGGAATTGTGTCAACAAAAACTCTTAAAGCTAAAATATCATAGATATCACTAAACCTTTTTCCATTATCCATCTTATTATAAAGACTATGAACTGACTTAACACGTCCCTTTATCTTAAAACTAATACCATTCTCTGTAAGAATATCTGAAATACTTTGTTTCATTTCATTTAATAAATCATTAAGTTCTTCTCTAGAAGCATCCAACTTTTCTAAAATATCATTATAAACATCTGGTTTAGTATAACGTAAACACCAATCTTCTAATTCACTCTTAATTGAATTAATTCCTAAACGATGGGCAATTGGGATTAAAACAGAAGTTGTTTCATTTGCTTTTTGTTTTTGAACTTCTAAAGGTAAAGCATATAAAGTTCTCATATTATGTAAACGATCAGCTAATTTTATAAATAAAACACGAACATCCTCTGATAATCCCACCAAAACCTTACGTAAATACTGTGCTGAAGAATCTTTATCATCAGATAACTCTAAACGATTAATCTTACTTACACTATAAACAATATTAGCAATCTCATCACCAAACTCTTCTCTTACCTCATCAATACTAGTATCAGTATGATTAATAGTTTCATGTAATAAAGCACAAGCAATAGTAATATAATCAACATTTAAATCCGTAAGTATATAAGCTACCTCTAAAGGATGAGAAATATAAGGATCTCCATTTAATCTTTTCTTATCTCCATGCTTAGCTAAAGCAAAGCCATAAGCTCTATTAATAACATCTAATTCATCTTCTTTTTTAACAATCTTTTTTACTTTCTCATACAATTCATCATAAGTAATAGGTTTTTCTCTTCTCATCTCTTCCATAAAATCTCCTCCTATTATTCATTTTTTAATTTAGGTAATTCAAAATTATCTTCTACAATCATCTTCTCTGGCATATATTTATCAAAAAAGTAATTAACAATTTCATCCGTAGGAGCATGTAATATATCATCTACCATATCACATAACTCAAGGCCATAAGAATCTTTCCATTTTATATAACGCATAAAATCCCAAATATCAGCTTCTTTTATCATTTTAAAACCATCTTTACGTAATAATCTTTTCTTACTACGTAAAGCCGGTAAAATTCTTTTATACAACTCTTCTTGATTATTAAAAACAATCTCTTCCATATAATCACCTAACAAATTAATTATATAACAAAATATCTAACATATAAAGGAGAAAAGCCTATGAAAAACAAATTTATAAAATCAACAATCATTCTTATCATAGGTGGATGTCTAACTAAAATAGTTGGACTATTAACACGTATTATTACTACAAGAGTAATTGGTATTGAAGGAATATCATTATTTTCTATGATTAATCCAACTTATTCTCTTTTAATTACAATTGCTAATTTTAATATTCTAATATCTACTAGTAAAAGAATAAGTTCTAAAATCAACTCCCGCAAAGTAATAATCAATTCTTGTTACTTAATGTTTCTCTTAAATGTAATTCTTATAAGTATCATCTTTTTAGAAGCTAAATATATAAGTAATAATCTTCTAAACAATAAAGCAACATACTATCCTCTAATAGCTTGTTCTATAACCCTTCCCTTTATTTCATTAGGATATATTATAAAAGGTTATTTTTATGGTAAACAAAACATGACTCCTCATATGATAAGTAATGTCCTAGAACAATTATTTCGTTTAGCAATAATCTCTTTAATCCTTCCTAAAATTACTAAATACGGAACAATAATTACTATCACAACCTTAATTCTTTTTAATATTCTAAGTGAATCTTTTTCAATTATCATTCTTCTTATTTTTCTACCCAAAAATATCACTATCAAAAAAGAAGATTTAAAATTCGATTTAAATGAATCAAAAGCTCTTTTAAATATAAGTCTTCCTACAGTAGCAGGTAGAATTATTGGTAACATTGGTTTTTTCTTCGAACCAATCATCTTAACCAACATATTACTAAGTCAAGGCTTAAATATTTCATATATAACCAAAGAATATGGTGTTTATAACTCATATGTAATTAGTACTTTACTTTTTCCATCATTTTTTATCAATGCTATATCAAATTCACTTCTTCCTGAAATATCAAAATATTATGCTCAAAAAAACCTTTATCTAGTTAAAAAAAGAATAAAACAAGCTATTATCTTTTCTCTAACAATTGGATTAATATGCAGCACAGCAATTTTCATATCATCTCCCTTAATTCTTAAAATCTTATATAATACTAATGAAGGAATAGAATACTTAAAAATACTTACTCCCTTTTTTATTCTCTATTATTTAGAATCTCCTCTATGTAGTATCTTAATTGCTTTAAACAAAACAAAAACTTGTACATTAATAAGTACAAGTAGTATTCTAATTAAATTAATTATCATGACTATTCTATGTTTACTAAACTTTAAAATATTATCATTAATTATTGCCGAAATAATAAGTATCTTCTACTCAACTATTCTCTATATAATAAAAACTAAAAAAAGTATTAATCACTTTTCTTAATAATATAAACATGTGTCTTCTTATATAAAGCATAAAAAACATCATTTAAATCCAAATTATTTCTCTTTAATATTTTACTAAGCCATACTTCACTCTTACCTATATATTTTAAATTATCTTTTTGAACTATCCCCTCAACAATAATCGGTAATGGTAAAGGACTATTTAACTTAAATGGTTTATATTTAAATATTGATAAAGATCCATTAGGTTCTAAAAAAGCATATTCAACTTCTTCTATTGAAGCAATTCCCTTTTTTCTCAGTTCTAATAAAAGATCATCTATAGCATATCTTTGTGATACTAAATTCTTATAAACTATTTTACCTTCACTAATAATCATTGTTGGTTTGCCGCCAAATATTTTATTAAAAACTCTTGATTTAACACTGACATAGCCAAGACCGATTTCTAATAAAACTAAAACCATTATCGGTAAAACTGTATAAAAAATACTAATATCCGTATTCTCAATACTAATAGCAACTAACTCTGCAATTAAAATAGATACTATTAGATCAATAATTCCTAACTGTCCTACTTCTCTTTTTCCCATTATTCGATAAGCAAAAGCAATAAAAAAATAAAAAAACAATGTTCTTATCATCGTATCATACATAATATCACCTATCATTATAATGGTCATAAAAATTAAAATTTAAACATAAATATTTATAGGTGATATTATGAAAATCTTAAAAAAATACCAAGAATATATAAAACTTCCTATCTTTATTATAATTCTTTCTATAATCTTAACAATTATAAATTTAATAATTAATTTAAACAATAATCTTAACTCCTTAATAAGCTTAATATCAGTCTTAGTATATTCTCTAATAATTGGTATTAAAAGAGGAATAAATACCAAAGAACAAGCTTATAAAGAGGGATTAAAGCTCGGATTAATAAATATTATTATTTTATATATTTTAAATTGTCTTACTTTAAACTTCTCTTTATCATTAAAAAAATTATTATATTTTATAATTATTTATATAACTATCATCCTAGGTTGTATAATTGGTATTAATAAAAAAGGTTCTAATTCTCATTAGAACCTTTTAATTTATAAGTTAAACCTGTCCCTGTTCCATAAACAAAGATATCATCTTTTATAACTTTAAAACTTATATTATTTTCCAAAACTATACTACTAGTAAATACTTGGAATTTAATTACCTCATCACCATCTGTAATAGTTCCATCACGATTTATTACAACAACTTTCTCATCTACTCCAATTTGTTCTCCATTTTCATATTTTGGAACTTCTGTAACATATTCACCATAATGTAATACAAAATTATTAATAGTAATATAATCATTATCATCTAATTCAGGAGTTGTAGTAGTTGCTTTATTATCGTCAAATAATTTAGTAATAGCATCATTAGTATCTGTTAAATAATCATCATACTTACTAACACTGGTTTTAAAATCATCTGCAAAACTACTTTCTTTAACTTCATAATATTTTTGCTCATAAGGTGAAGCAACATAATTAGTATTAAAAGTAGCAATCTCTTTATCATTAGTAGCTTTTATATCAGAATCTAAAGCAGTCCCTGCTAATATCTTACTCATTAAAGTATAAGCTCCATATTTATCTTCTCTCTTAATATAAATATACCAATTAACTTCATCCGTAAGAGTTGAATAAAGTAATTTAAAAGAAGCATTATGAAATACTTTTGTTGCACTTACTTCATCATTATTAATGGTTAAAATATAGATTAAATCGTCTTCTGTATCCGTCGAATATTTTACAATAGCTTCTGGAATATCATCATCGTTAAAATCAATATATGTTATATCAAATCTATCAACAGTTAATAAAAGATCTTGAACATATAAAGCATACTTATCACCCCAAGACTCGCCTGTATCAACTTTTATTTTTTCAATTTCTTCTTCTTTATCTTTTGGTTGAGTAGTAATAATATTTACCTTAGTAAATATAAAATAAGCAATCCCTCCAATAACTAATAATATTATTAATATAATAAGTAAATTAGGTTTCTTTTTCAATTTAAAAGGTTTATTATTTTGATTATTTAAAGAAAAATTATTACTAGGTTGAACACCATTTACTTGATTATTTTGTTGATTAGCATTAGGTACATTATTCACTTGATTATTTTGTTGATTAGCATTAGGTACATTATTTACTTGATTATTTTGTTGATCCATAATATCACACTACCTTCTTATTATATTTTAACATAATTATAAAAAAAAGAAACTATTTTAAAATAGTTTCCATATCCTCCTTATAAGGCAATCCTTTTTCACCATAATAATCTTTAATAAATTG
>CALVJQ010000025.1 GCA_944332265.1 uncultured Bacilli bacterium | reverse complement strand
TACTAAATTAAAAACCATATCATCAAATAATTTAATTTCATTTAATAATAATAACTTAGTTAAATAAACAAATAAAATAATACATAAACTAAAAAGTATTATTTTTAATGATTGCTTAGTAATCTTACTCATCCCAATCACCGAAATATATAGTTATAATCTCTTTATATCTTTTTAATAAATTACTATTAGCTTCTTTCTTTTTAGCTATTGTATATAATTCTCTATATAACCAACGATTTTCATCTTTTGTTCCCCCTGTATTTTTCCATATCTTATCTCCCATTTTTAAATATCTTTCATAATTAGAAATTAAATTATGTAGTTTATCAGCTAACATAATATTAATAACATTTACATCATAATTAGCACGCATTCTTTTTACATAATCTTTTTTTCGATCTATCCATTTAGCAATTGCCATATCTTCAGATAAATCAGATACCATATCAGCAACTAATGTTCCAAATCTTTCTTCAATTTCTTCATATCCATATTCGGTATCATTTATTACATCGTGCAGTAAAGCTGATACTAATACATCTTCTGTTGTTGTAAAATCTCTTAACATTGAATAAATAATCATTGAATGAAAACTTTTATCTATATTTTCATTTTTTCTTTTCTGACCTTTATTAGCTTTAACCATAAAATGAATAGCTTCTTCAACTTTAGTATACATAGTATCACCCCATATCTTGTATATTACACATCTTATTTTATATTAATTTTATTAATTTTACAAATAAAAAGACACAAATTGTGTCTAATCCCCATTTTGAATAACTTTTTCTAAGTATATTTTATCTTTGAAAGCACCACGTTTTTGAGCTTTTTTCTTCCTTTTATCTTCAATTTCTTCATAAGAAACCATTTTATATTCTAAAATAGCTCTAATAACTTCAAGAATATCTACCATTTCTTCAACATTTTCACCCTCTAGATATTCATTAACTTCTTCTTGAAGTTTTTTATTTAATTCTTTAATAAATTCCTCATCATCTAAAATACGTGTTACTGGTAATTCATTATCCTTTAAAATAATATCTGGTATTTTATCTCTAACTAATTTATTATATACTTTCATTTTTACCTCTCCTTATTTTTTTATTTGATTTTATATGAGAACCAATTATTTCTGAAACATCAGTAATTGTAATAAAAGCAGATTGATCTTCTTCTTTAACGATTCTTTTTAATTCTGATATTTCTATTCTTGTAAGTACACAATATAAAACAGCTTTTTGACCACTAATTAAACCATTCCCTTTTAATATTGTAACTGTTCTTCCAATTTTATTATAAATATGTTTAGCCATTAAATTGCCATCTTCTGTAATTATTAACGCTGCTTTTGTTCTTTCAAATCCTTCACTTATCTCATCAATAACCTTACTAGTAATAAAATAACCAAGTAGGGAATATAAAGCACGATCAACTCCAAAGAAGTAACCAGCTACTGAAAAAATAACAATATTACAGAATAAAACAAACTGTCCAACAGAAAAATTTGTATTTTTACTAATAACTATTCCCAATGACTCTGTTCCATCTAAACATCCACCAAAACGAATAACTATTCCAACACCAACCCCTAGTAAAACACTACCATATATTGTTGCTAATAAAATATTATCCGTAACATGATCAACATTATGAAATAATTCAATTAAAAGAGCAAACACTGAAATACTATATACAGCTTTTATTAAAAATTTCCAACCTAAATTCTTAAAACCTACATAAACAAATGGAATATTAATAAGAAAAATACATAAACCTAATTTCCATTCAAACAAAATATTAAAAATAATACTTATTCCAGTTACTCCACCATCTAAAATAGAATTTGGAACCAATATAGCTTCTAATGAAAATGCTGCTATAACCGCCCCTATAGTTATAAAAATAAATTCTAATAATTTAAAAAGTAGTGGCGATTTCTTAATTTTACTCATATCATCCTCCTTTACTTATCTAAAATAATTATAACATAAAAAAAGAAGAAAACCTTTATCAATTCTTTTTCTTCTTATAATTATTATTTAATTCTTGATAATATAAAACAATATTTCTATCATAATATTTTATTTCTCCACTAGGTAACATTAACATTCTTTCAATTCCTAAATTATCAACAAATTCTATATTATGTGAAACTACTAACATAGTACCCTCATAATCTCTAAAAGTTTTAGCAATTATCTCTTGAGTCTGTGGATCTAAATGATTAGTTGGTTCATCTAATATAAGGAGATTAGCTCCTGTTAAAGCTAATTTCGCTAATGCAACACGACTTCTTTCTCCTGGCGATAAATACTTTACCTTTTTATAAACATCATCCCCCGTAAATAAGAAATTACCTAAAAAAGAACGCAGTTCTTTTACACTTATATTAAAGTTATCAAAATTTTCTAAAATAGATTTTTCATTATCTAATAATTCATGTTCTTGAGCATAATAACCTAATTCAGTTTTTTCATTTATTAAAATTTCTCCTCTTACTGGTTTAAGATACCCCATGATTAATTTTAATAAAGTAGATTTTCCAACTCCATTTTCTCCGACTATTAAAAATTTTTCTCCTCTACTTAAATCAAATGTTAAATTATCAAATAATATATGCTCTTTATTATAGCCAAAACATAAATTCTCACATTTTAAAGGTAATATACCCGATTGTTGATTAATCTTAATTTTAAAATGTGTTAATTTTTGTTTTTTTTCTAAAGTAATCTTATTTTCTTCTAATCTAGCTAACTTTTTCTGTCTATCTTTAGCAATTCTTGCCTTTTTCTCATTGCCACCTATATACTTAGCAATTATTTTTTTTAACTTTTCTTCTTCTTTTAGTTGTTTATCTAAAATTCTTTCTTGCGTTTTTAATCTTTCATTTCTTATTTTTATATATTTTTCATAATTACCAGGAAATAATTCCATTTTATGAGTAGTTTTATCTACATATAAAGTTTGGGTTGTTACTTGGTCTAAAAATTCTATATCATGTGATATAACTAAGACCATTCCATTATAATGCTTTAAATATTGAATAATATAATCTTTACTATCCATATCTAAATGATTAGTTGGTTCATCTAATAACAAAATTTCCGGATTAGAGTAAAGTAGTCGTGCAAAAGCAACTTTACTTTTTTGTCCACCTGATAAATCTCCTAATCTCATATCTAGTAAATCACTATCTATATTCATTCCTGTTACTATTTTTAATAATATATTTTCCGCATTATATACTTCATAATATTCCAACTTTTCTTGTAATTTACCAATTCTTTTCATTATAAATTTAAGTTTCTTTTCATCCGTTTCAATACTAGCATCTGTATAAGCCTCACTTAATTCTTTTTCCAATTTCTTAATTGGTCTACCATCTAGTAAAAAATCAAAAACAGAAATATCCATATTTGGAATTTCATCACTTATTACTTGTGGTAAAAAACCTATTCTTGTTCCTGGTTTTAAGATAATTTTGCCCTTATCAGGTTCTAATTTACCCATAATCAACTTAAAAAAAGTACTTTTGCCAGCACCATTTACTCCTATAATTCCAACTTTTTCTTTATCTTTTATTTGTAAGTTAATATCATCAAATATATCTTGTGTTCCAAAAGACATTGTTAAATCCTTAATATTCATGATATTTCACCTCGCCTTATATAATAACATATATTTAATTAATAAACTAAAAAAAGAGAAGAAATTATCTTCTCATATTTAATTTTACACTATCATCAATACTTTCTAAAATAAAATCTTTTTCATTAAAATTATTAATATATTCAAACATTCTGTTAGCATCATCTACAATATTATTACCATATATTCCCATTTCGCTTGGTTGACATATAACAATATCATTAGCTTTTAAATCAATTACTTTTCGAATTGTATAATCATCACATGTCCTACCATAACCATTACTCCACCCATGCTCTATATCTGGAGTTTCTTCTCTTAATCTAAACACCAATCTTCTTAAGAAAGAAGGGTGACATAAAGGAAAAAATACTTTTTGAATATTTAATCTTTCTGCTACACTCTTTAAATTGAATTTTGCATAATGAATCTGATTATCATATTGTGACATTGTAAATATATTTAGATTTACTCCAAATCCCATATTTTCTAATATTTCTACTAAACACAAAGTAATAGCTCCACGATTAAATATTTCTTTTACACTAACATCTCCTAATATAGCTGAATTATAATATATATCAACTTGTTTCCTCTTAGGACGTTCTTTATTTAACATAGATAATGGACAACCTTCAAGATATGCTTTTACATCAGGAGCATAACCAACATAGTAATTAAATTGTCTCGCTTTTGTTCGAGCCATTTTAATATATTTCTCTAAAGTTAATTTTAACTCTAATATTTTATCAAAATCTTCATGACATCCATATTTCAACAACATTTTAGCTTCATTTAAATTATTTGTTCTAGTAAAATAAAAATCATTATCTTCACTAGCTAAATAACTATCAAATACCCTTCGATTAATAGGCATATTCTCTATATATTCTAAAAACTCCGTAATTGAAGAAAAATCATATTCCATAATTTGATAGTTATTCTTTTTATAATATTTATACATCTTATCTCTTTAAAGTAAGACTTTTAATTTCTTTAAAATATTTATTACTAGAACTTATATCACGCATATTTCCTATAATTGTATTAACATCATCTTGACTTAGATTTTTTATAACATTAGAAGTTAAAATATCTTTAACAGGAATTCCATTAATTTCTTTTTTATATACTTTACCAATACCTCTGGTTGATACAATATGGGGAATTCTTGTTGCTAAAACAGCATCTCTAAAAGACCACATAAATTTTAAAATTTCTAAATTAGGATATAAACATTCTTCTAATTTTCGATCATAATCGAAAAATATATTATCAAATCGATCTAAAGTAGCTGCATCCAGAGCATTTCGCCCAACATATTGTAAATCAGCTCCTTTACCCCAAGTATTAGCTGCTGTTACTATTCTAAAATCTTTATGACGATCTATAGTCTCATGCGGAAAAGCCATATATCCATTTGCTAATGCAGAATTAATAACAATTAAAGCTGAAGGATCTGAATTATCTATTTCATCTAAGAAGAATAAACCACCATTTTTAAAAGCTCGATAAAATTCAGTCTCTTGATAATGACCACCTGCATCAATAAAACCAGTTAACTTAAACTCATTAGAAGCATTATTAGTATAATACATATGTAATCCCAAAGATTCTGCTACTTGAGAAATAGCTACATTTTTACCTGAACCAGCTGGACCAATTAACATAATTGGTTCATCTAACTGAGTTTGTAATAATATCTGTTCATATTTTTCATGATAATAAGCCCCCGTTGTTTTGCCTACTTGCTGATTATTAATATAGACATTATAAGAAACAGGAACATTAATTGTTTTAGTATATTCTTCTAATATTTTATTAAAAGAATCTTTTAATAATTGAGATACATTTTGTTCTACTTGGTATTCTTCAACAATTTTTTTAATTATTTTTAAAACTTCTTTTTGTGTCTCATTATCTAGTTCTTTAGTTATATAATCTATTAATCTTTTTTTAGGATCGTCAGATTCTAAATATTCTTCTATATTACCTTCGATTTTTTCTTTAACAGCATCTTTAGTAACAGCTAATAATATTGCGTTTAATCCATCAAATAAAGTATCAGTATTCTCTTTTGTTTTCTTAATTAATGGGGGCTCCATATTTAATTTTTCTCCATCTATACTATAAATATTTCCCTCTTTAATATAAGTATTTGGTTCCATTCTTTTAATATCATCACAAAATTCTTCTAAAGCTTCTTGTTTATTAGAAAACATTAATTCCTTATTTTTCTTTGTAAATCCATAGAATAGGGGAGTATAGACTCCTTGAGAGTCTGTTACGCCAGCAATTAAATCCTTACTTTTTTCATCCCATATAACTGAACAAAAATCCATAAACTTACTTAATTCTTTAAATACCATCTCACCCTTATCTTTATAGATTTTATTAATTAATACATGGTACTTATCGGGATCATCAATATTATAAATACGATAGTAATTTTCCATTGCTGTAGTTATTTCATCTTGATTATATCCGCTAACAGTAGCTACTTTAATTTGCGAATTAAAATACGGATCTCTATCAGAAACATAACTGCTAGACACAACTTTGGCCATAATTACCCCATAATTTTCTCGACAAATAGATTTAACCGTATAATTAGGTGAACAAAAATAAGTCAGTTTAGTCTTTATATCGTTTAAACTAAATTCTGTTCCTTTATAAGCTATAAATATTTTTCCACTTCTTTCATATTCCTCCATATAAAACCCTTCTTTGATAATAACAAAATGTTAATAAGTAAATTATCAAAAAAATGCATTCTCCTGATACCAACATTATATTAATAACAGAAACAAAAGTCAATATGTTTTTAACAAAAAAATAAAAAGTAATTATTACTTTTTATTTTTTACATATTTAAGACGTAAGTAATTGGCAATATAAACATTGTGCATTAATTCATAAACAGTCATTGGTCCAACTCCTCCTGGAACAGGGGTAATAAAACTTGCTAATTCTGAAACACTATTATAATCAACATCACCACATAATTTTCCATTTATTCTATTAATACCAACATCAATAATAACTGCTCCTTCTTTAACCATTTCCTTTTTTAAAAACTTAGCTTTACCAACTGCTACTATTATAATATCAGCATTCTGTGTATATAATTCAATATTTCTAGTTTTAGAATGACATATCGTAACCGAAGCATTTCTATTAGTTAGTAAATTAGCAATAGGTTTACCAACTAAAACACTTCGTCCGATTACAACAACTTGACTACCTTCTATTTTAATTTTATATTTATCTAATAAATTCATTATCCCTTTAGGAGTACATGGAATTAATGCGGGCATTCCTTGGACTAATCTTCCAGCATTTATAAATGTTAATCCATCTACATCTTTATAAGAATCAATTGCATTTTGAATACGACTTGAATCTAAATGCTTAGGTAAGGGCATTTGAACTAAAATTCCATCAATACTGTCATCCTTATTTAACTTCTTTATATATTTAAGTAAAGTATCTTCTAAAACATCATCAGGAAAAACTTTATGAACAAATTTATATCCTAATTCATTAGCTAGTTTTTCCTTTTGTTTAACATATACATTACTAGCTTCATCATTTCCTACTTGGATGATTGCAAGTCCTAATTTTTTATTAAGCCTCTCAACTTTTTCTTTTAAATCAATTAACAATTCATCGCGTAATTGTTTTCCATTCATCTCTACCATACTATCACCATCAATATTATATCATAAAAAAGACTTGCTATTAAGCAAGTCCAGCTTCTTTAAATGCTGTTTCAACAACATCACTAGATTGACTACCATTAATACCATAAATAATCTTATTATCTTTAATAAACATAGTATTAGGTGTTCCTTTAATTACTTCATCAGCAAAAGATTCCCAATCACCAGTACCTTTTAAATTAGCTAAAGTATCATAAGCTTCAGAATCACTAATAGTAGGTTGATTAGTACTAAAATCAATTATCTTTCCAAAGTCAATATATTTAACAGTTACATCATATTTATCAGCTACACTAGTTAATACTGGCATATATTGTGCACAAAATGAGCAACCTTGTCTAGCTACAACTACAACAATTGTTTCATCATCAGATTCTTTCTTTATATCGGTTGCACTAATTTCATCTAATTTACTAGTATCATAAATATAATCACTTTCACTCATAGTACCACTTCCTGATCCCCCAGTAGAATCAGTAGAGTAATCTTCGTTACCTCCATTAATAATATATATCATAGAACATAAACTAAAGAATACTGTAGCTATAGAAATAACAAGTGTTATATTAACTCTTTTTTCAATATTAATTAATCTTTCTGTAACACTAAGTTCTTCAAATTCTTCTTCATCATCAATTTCGTTATTTACGACTTCTATCTTTTTACTTTTTGCCATCTTAATTCCTCCCTAAAGTAATTTTACTAGTTTTGCCCCTTAATTACAAGCCAAAATTGTTTCTTTAATAAATTTCTACGATAAATGTTATAATGAAAGTGGTGATATAAATGTTAGGAGCAATTATTGGCGATATAGTAGGATCATACTATGAGGTATTAGAAATGGAAGCTTTAAAAGATCATCAAAAACAAAAAAGGTCATATGAAGAACGAATAAAAATATTAGATTCTAAAACTCCTCTTTTTCTTGAAAAATCATCATATACTGATGACACTGTATTAACATGTGCCATTGCTAATTCTCTTTTACAAAACGAAGATTATGAAAAAAATCTCCGTTATTTTGGCTTAAAAGAAATAAATAAAGGACTTGATAAATATGGAAGATACCCTTTTGGAGCGGGCTTTATAAAATGGGTAAAGGACGAAAAAATAGGGGATAGCTACGGTAATGGTGGAGCAATGCGAATTTCACCTGTTGCTTATTTTGCCCAAGATTTAGAAGATGTTCTTCTAGAAACCGAAAAAGCAACTAAACCTTCTCATAATACTGAAGAAGCAATAAAAGGAGCCCAAGCTGTTAGTACTGCTATCTATCTTGCTTTAAATCATCATGGTAAAGAAGAAATCGAAAAAACTATAAGTGAATTATTTGCGTATGATTTATTTTTTGATTTAAGTGATTTACAACATAATTATAAATTTACAGCTCGCACCTGTAATTCAGTTCCTCAAGCTATCTATTGCTTCTTAATTTCTAATTCTTTTGAAGATGCCTTACGTAAATCAATATCAATCGGTGGAGATAGCGATACTATAGCTGCAATCGCTTGTGCCATTAGTGAAGCTTATTATGGAATACCAGAAAATCTAAAATCACAAGCCTATACATATTTACCTAAAGAATATCGTCAAATAGTTAAAAATTTTTACGAAGAATTAACACTTATTAAAGCGTTAAACGAAGTAAATATAAATGACAAATCATTCTTAAAATATATGCGTCAAAATTGTAAGAAATATAATCTACCTAAAGAAACTGGTCTCTGGGGCTGTTTTATAAATAAAGATCAGAATGATATTATTACTGGAGTAAGAATAATAGTTCCTAATATAATAAATACAGATACTCTTTTAATCAATATTCATGAATATACTCATGCTTATGAAATTTATAAAAGAATAGGTGAAAAAGATAACTTAAACCAAGAGCAAGAAGAAACTAAAGCTCGTCAAAATGAAGCGCTGTATCTAAAAAAAATAATTAACCAAAATTAATTATTTTTTTATTGAATACTTCTTCTAAATGAATATAATTTTTTACACAATGGTTGACTTCTTGTCCCATTGTGAATTTTAACATCTTCTAAATTATCTTTAATATTAGGTGTTTTAATTCCCATTTTATTTAATATAGCAATATCATACTCCTTAAATGCTGGACAAGGTAAAACAGTTCCATCATACTTTATAACTAACTTATCTAACCCGGCAGTACACTTATGCTTATCGCTTCCTTGAAGAGGAATTCCTACTCTTAAAACTCCATTAAATTTATCTTTATTTTCTTCATAAATACTTAAAAAATCTTTAAACTCATCATCAGTTAACATAAGAATACTTTCATTTTCTCTTCCTCTTCCTTGAGGTACAAAATTTAAAATACTTAATTGTTTAAATTCTGCTACATTTAACATTTCAATAATTTCAGGCAATTCCTTATAATTGATTTTAGTTGGAATAAAATGAGCATCAGTAGCAATACCTGATTTAGAAGCTTTAATAACTGATGATAAAATTAATTCATAAAAATCATCAGTTCCCATAATTTTATTATAGACCTCTTTATTCCAAGCTTGAAAATCAAATACAATTTTATCAAGACCTAGTTGTTTAAAATAAAGACAATCATAAGTCGATAAAGAATCGAATTCTAAAGCATCATAAGCTAAATATCTTTTCATTAAATTATTTATTAATTTTTCATATTCCGTATATTCCATACCTTCATCTAAATATGATTTATATTGTTTTCTTAAATTTTCTTCTAAATCTTGTTTTTCTTCTTCCGTAAAATGTATCCTTCTTTTTATTCCACTAGTAAATAAAACAGTTCTTATATTATTCTTCTTACAGTATCTAATTATTTTAAATAAATCTGGATGAAGTAGGGGTTCTCCTCCCGATATAGATATTTCTTCTATTCCTCCATTTAAAATTAAATAATCTATTGTTTTTTTAAATAACTCAAAAGAAATTATTTCTGTTTCTTGAAGTCCAGAACATGACGAACAAAATAAACAATTATTAGGACAAGTTTTTATTATTTCAAAACATAAATCTTTTATCATACTATCACCTAATGATTTCCTATCTTAACATATAAATAAAAAAAATAAAACAATCATATTTTATTTTTTTTAAAATACATTAAACTAGAGGTGCTTATGTATAATATATTATTATTAATCTTTTTAATTGTTTTTTTTCTCTCAGCTTTACTTATTTCTCTTTTAACATATTATCGCAAATGAAAATCATTTATAATTCCATATTCCTAAATGTCCTTTAGTTTCTATAGGACATTTTAAAACTTCAATATTATCTAATATCCATGCATATCTTCCAACTTTATATTCCCCACATAAATATTCTAAATAATTATTATTCTTTATTTCATTTATAAATTCTTCAGTCATATAAATACAATCAACTAAATTACATTTACAAATAATATAACCATACTTAATATCATCAAGATTAAATAATTTACATAAATTTTCATTTTCTAAAACTTTTTTTTGTATTTTACTAAGACTAGTATGTATATATAATTCTCCTCTATAGTAAGTTTTCCAACTACGTGTTTCTATTTTTTTATATCCATCTTTTATAAAAGTAGCCCAAGGTTCAATTAATGTTAATACTTTCATTACTTACATCTTTCATTAATAGAGGAATAACTTTATTTAATTCTTTAAAGTTTGTTTTATCCATACAAACTACGTCATATATCTTTTCATATAAACTTTTATTTTCTAAAACATTTTCTTCTAAGAAACCTATTTTTAATGCTTCTTTTCTTTTTTCTTCACTAATCATATTTATATCAGATGAATTGTCTCCCATTAATATAATGTTATTTCTATTTTTTAATTTATCTAGAATTTTATCAGGTAAAGAAACTTCATTTTTATTAAGTGAATGAATAACCATATCTTCAATACCAACAGCAATTCCTTCTTCGAATTTAATAAAATTAGCCATAATAAATATATTATCAAAATAACAACCATGTAATTTTAAAAATAGTTCTATAAAATTACCTATTCCAGCCGATATTATAATAACTGGAATATTCCTTTTATAAAAACTCTTTAACATTTCAATAGCACCATCTCTAAATCTCATAATTTTAACATCTTTAATTGCATTTTTTATAACTTCTTCTTTTAATTTATATTTAATAAATAAAGATATATGTTTATTCCACCATTCAATCATATATTGATTTTTCTTCTCCCAATCCATAGTTTCATCTATTTCTATAGGACGATATTTTTTATATAGTCTATTACGATCTTCTATGTATTCAGGACTTACAAAGTCTCCAGTAGATAAAATTCCCCATGATGATTCACTTTCACCAATAGTTAACGTTCTATCAAAATCAGTTACTACATGAATAGAACTATCACCCCAATATTTAATTTTACTAGTTATATTATCTTTACAAATAATCATAAATACCTCCGATTAAAATATTATATCTAATAAATTAAAAAAGAGAAATACAAAAAAATATTTCCCTCTAACGTTATAAAACGTAATATATAAAAAATGGGGCGAAATGTGGGAATCGAACCCACGCGTGCCAGAGCCACAATCTGGTGTGTTAACCACTTCACCAATTTCGCCATTCGCATTAATAGAATAACAAATAATTGAAGAAAAAGCAAGTATATATTATAATTATCATAGGGAAGTGATAAAATGAACGTATTAAACTACTTATTAGTAAAAGAAACCATTTGGGATCAATTAAAAGAAGAAGTTCAAGATGTACTTGATATGTTCGCTGATTTTTTCTTAATGATTAAAGAAGTAACATATGATGTTATAGCCAATTATATTGGAACAGATATAACTAATTTACTATTAATTGCAATTGGTGTAATAGGAGTTATGATAATTTGTATATCAGTAATAAATAAATAAAGGAGCTAAGCTCCTTTTCTTTTTGTCTTTATTATCGGTAAATCACATGCTTCGACACCGAAACAAATTGCTCCAAAGTCTCTATCAGCTTCTAAAGCTGTTACAACTAATTCTGTACCTATTTTAATTCTTGTATGAGTTCTTTTTCCTTGATAGCAATGTCCACGATCTATATAGTTGAATGTATCTCCTTCAATATCTTCAGGATAGATTCTACCTTCAATTCCATTACTAGTTTTAACAAATATGACTTTACTAGTTAAATAACTTACATGAACTTCAAACTTCTCACCTAAGTGATTGCTCATAAATTTAATCATTTCTAATTTATCAGCATCTCTTTCAGCTTGATCAGCACGTCCTTCTGTTGTTGAAATGTGATGACATAAAGCATTCATTTCTTCATAAAAACGCTCTGTATTATCTAGACAATATTTATTATCACGTTGTAATCTGATATTATAATGTGCTTGCAAATCAGCTGCACGTCTTATTGGACTTGTAAAATGTCCATATTTTTTTAATCCTAATCCAAAGTGACCAATTGGTTCAACATCATATTTAGCTTTTGACATTGAACGAAGAAGAATCTGTGAAGCAATTTCCTTAACACTCATATCCTCAATTTGTTTTAAAATTTGTTGAATAACTTTACCATTAATAATATTATAACTTGTTCTAACTTTTATTCCACTTTTACCAAGTAACTCTAAGGCTTCTTCAACTCTTTCTTCTTCAGGTTCTTCATGAACTCGATAAGGAGTAGGAATCATCATATAATTAGCATAGCATTCTCCAGCTAATAACATAATATTTTCAATTATTTTTTCTGCTATTCGTTGTTCTTTTTTCTTAATTTCAATAACATTTCCATCTTTATCAAATTCATATTCTATATCATTACATCCAAAGTTTGTATATCCACGTTTTTCTTTGATTTTTTCTCTTTTAACAGATAGTTGACGCATCAACTCTAAAGCATCATAAAATTCTACATAATCAGGAGGCAAATCACCTTCTTCAAAGATTTTATTCACTTCTTCATATGTCATTGCTTTTCTCGAATTGATAACAGTATCAACAAAGTCATAACCAATGATTTCACCCTGCGGCGAAATTTCCATAATACAACTAAGTGTCAATCTATCAACGTCTGGATTTAAAGAACAAATTCCATTTGATAGTTTATGAGGTAACATTGGGATAACTGTATCAGCCATATATACACTATTTCCTCTTTGCATTGCTTCATCCCATAATTTCATTCCTGGATGAATATAATGTGATACATCTGATATATGTGCTCCAACAATATAATTACCACGATCATTTATTTCGATACTAACAGCATCATCACGATCTTTAGTCTTTTCACCATCTATCGAAAATATTAACTTGTTCGTTAAATCCAAACGGTCAACTTTCTCTTCTTCAGTTACTTCTGTAGGAAGCATATCTGCTTCTTCTAAAGCTTCTTTTGAAAAATCTATTACAATATTATTTTGTATTGCTATTATTTTTAAATCAGCATCTGGATCATCTTTATGTCCAATATTTTTTATAAATCCAGCATAGTAACTGCCTTTTTCATTAAGTTCACTAATTTTTACTACTATGCGATCTCCTTCTACTAAAGGTTTCATTGCTACTGCATTAATTATAATAGGATGTTCTAAGTAGGCATTAAATGGTCTTAAATAATATTCTCCTTTATCATTTATACATACCTCTACAACAACCATTCCACTTTTTCTTTTTAATATTTTTTCTACTTTAGCTATTGCATGACCATTCTTTCTTTTTTTAGTAGCTCTAGCTATAACTATATCTCCATCTAAAGAGTCTTTTAAGTCTTTTGTTTCGATTAAATATTCAAGTCCATTCTCATCTTTAACTAAACCTTCAATATTCTTGTTGATTTTAATATTGCCTTGAACATAGCCTAAATCTTTAGGGAAAGCTCTATATAAATCTCTTTTATTATCATATAGAATTTTGCCTTCTAATTCTAATTCTTGTAAAGCCATTCTAACTAAATTAATTTTATATCCTTTTAATAAAGAAAAATGTTTTCTTATTTCTTTAAATTTATAAGTTTTATTTTTAAGTCTTGGGTTATTAAAAAATTCTATCAATTCCTCCTTTAATTTTTCATAATTTTCAAATTCAAACTCACTCATACAATCCCTCCTAATTTTATTAATAACATATATAGAAGATAAAGTAAATTAAGAAAAATAAATTTATATATAAAAATTTTTTATATATTCATAACTTCCAAAATTAGTATTAGATAATCTTATTAAAAAAGGAGAAAATCTATAAAATATATTCTTATTATGGTAAAATTATATTGGTGATAAAAATGCTTAACAATCAAGAAATAATTATTACAACGTCAACTAATAAAAGAAATATATTAAAAAATAATCATTCTTTAAATAACCAAAAAATATATACAATAAATGACTTTTATAAACAGTATTATTTTGATTATAATGAAGAAACAATTTACTATATTATGAATAAATACAATGTTAAGTATGAAATCGCTAAAATATATCTTGAAAATTTATACTTTTTAAAAATAAAAGAATATAATAGTTCTAAACTTCAATTTTTAACTAACTTAAAAGAAGATCTAATATCAAATAATTTAATAACTACTAATAATCTTTTTATTAATTATTTAAAAAATAAAAATATCACATTTCTTAATCTTCCTTATTCAAAAGAAAACAATAATTTATTTAATCAATTATCTTTAAATAGTAAAGTAAATATAAAAAATGAAGATAATAAAAAATACAATCATATTATTTATGATTTAAATGATATTGAAGATGAAGTTGTATTTGTTGCTAACCAAATATGTGATCTTTTAAAAAAAGGTATTTTAATCAATAATATTTATCTTACAAATTTAAATAATGATTATCGCAAAATAATAAAGAGAATTTTCCCTATGTTTAATATTCCTTTCACTTTAAGTAATGAAGAATCTATATACGGAACTAAAATAGTAACTGATTTTATTAGTTTATATAATAGTGATTTATCTAAAACAATGGAACAATTAAAAGATTCAATAGATTCCCAAGAAGCAGAAGAAATATATAATCTAATTGTTAATATAATAAATAAGTATTATTTTATTACTGATAAAAATAAAGCTTTTGAAATGATAAAATATAATCTAAAAAAGACCAAAATTCCTTCTAAAGATACTATATCATCAGTTCATGAAGTAGTTTTAACTGATACTACATTTAAAGAAGATGACTATGTCTTTGTTTTATCCTTTAATCAAGGAATTATTCCTATTATATATAAAGATGAAGAATACTTAAGTGATCTAGAAAAGCAAGAACTAAACATATCTTTAACTGTTGATAAAAACAACTTAGAAAAAGAAAAGATAGTAAAACATTTATCTGCTATAAAAAATGCTATTATTACATATAAACATCAAGCTAATGGAGAAGAATTCTTGCTATCTAGTATTAATGATGTTTTAAATTATGAAATTCAACAAGTAACTAATATTAAATTAGAAAATAATAATATTTATAATCAAATAAAATTAACTTCTTTATTAGATGAATATTATAAATATGGAACAAAATCTTCTTTATTATATGACTTAAACTATCATTATCAAGAATTACCCTATAAAACATATAAACATCAATTTACAGGTATTACTTCATCATCTCTAAAAGAATATTTAAATAATAAATTAACTCTATCATATAGTAGCTTAGATAAATATTATCGTTGCCCATTTAGTTTCTATATTGGTAATATTTTAAAATTAAATATCTACGAAGAAACATTCTTCCAGCTAATAGGAACCTTATTTCATCGTATATTAGAGAAAATACTTAATACCAATTTAAATTATGATGAATTATGGGATGAAGAATTAAAAGCTTTAGATCATGACTTTACCTTTAAAGAAAGATTTTTTCTAACTAAATTAAAACAAGAATTATCTTTTATAATAGACGTTATAAAAGAACAAGAAAAATATACCAATTTACATGATGAACTTCATGAAGAAAGAGTATATATAAATTTAAAAGGGGATATCAAAATTACTTTTACTGGCATAATTGACAAAATAAAATATAAAAAAGAAAACAATCAAACAATTATAGCTATTATTGACTATAAAACAGGAAATCCTAACTTAGATTTAACTACTATTCCATACGGAATAGGTATGCAATTACCAGTATATCTATATTTGGCTAAAAATACCCAAAAATTAACTAATATTAAAGTTGCTGGTTTTTATCTTCAAAAAATATTAAATAATGAAATAACTGTTGATAACACACATACTTATGAACAATTAAAAAAGAAAAATCTTCTTCTACAAGGCTTTTCCAATGAAGATATATCTATTTTAAGTGAATTTGATTCCTCATATGTTGATAGTAATATGATAAAAAGTATGAAAGTAAAAAAAGATAACTCATTTTATCATTATTGTAATGTAATTAATGAAAAAACAATCGAAAAAATAACTAAGATTGTTGAAGATAAAATAAATGAAGGAGCAGAAAACATAACAAAAGCTCAATTCTTAATAGCTCCTAAAAAAATAGGAAAAACTAATTACGGTTGCCAATTATGTAAATTTAAAGATATTTGTTACCATACAAACGATGATATCATCGAATTACCAGAATTAACTAAAGATCAAGTAATAGGAGGTGATAATAATGGCTTGGACGAAAGAGCAGGAACAAGCAATTGAAAAAAGCGGAACTAATATAATAGTATCAGCCGGAGCTGGTTCGGGTAAAACTGCTGTTTTAACAGCTCGTACAATGCGTATTTTAAATTCTAATACCCATATAAACGAACTTCTTATTTTAACATTTACTAAAGCCGCTGCTAGTGAGATGAAAGAACGAATTCGTAAATCAATAAAAAAAGGCATTTCTCAAAATGAAAAACTAAAGGAAGACTTAGAACTAATCGATCAAGCATATATAACAACATTCGATTCATTTGCTCTTTCAGTAGTTAAAAAATATCATTATTTATTAAATATTTCTAATGAAATAACTATAACTGATGCCTCTATTATAGATATGCAAAAAAACAAAATAATTGAAGAAACATTTGATAAATATTATCAAAATCCTCAATTAAACTTTAATAAACTAATAACTGATTTCTGTGTAAAAGATGATAATGACCTAAAAAAAAGTATCTTAAAAATAGCTACTAAAATAGATGGTTTACCAAATAGAGAGGAATATTTAAACACCTATTTAGATAATTATTTCTCTTTAGAGAATATAAAAAAACTATTAACTGAGTATTTAGAATTATTAAATGAAAAAAAATCTGAAATATTTAATCTAGAACAACAATTATCATGCTTAATAGATAGTGATTATAATAATAAAATAATAGAGGCTTTAAGTCCTTTAAATAACTGTAAATCAATAAATGATTATTATAATAGTGTATGTCTTATAAAACTACCATCATCTAAAGCTGGTAGCGAGGAAGAAATAAAAGAAGCTCGTGCTAAACTAAAAGAAGCCTTAGATGAATTAAAAAATATCGTTATAACTTATAAAACTGAAGAAGAAATAAAAGAATCTTTAAATATTGTAAAAGAATATAGTGAAGTAATTATTTCAATAATAAAAGATTATCTTATCTCTCTTCATAAATACAAAAAAAATAATGAAATATACGATTTTCAAGACATAGCTTTACTATCAATTAAAGTCCTAAAAGAAAATGAGTTTGTTCGTCAAGAATTAAAAAATACTTTTAAAGAAATAATGATTGATGAATACCAAGATACTAATGATATTCAAGAAACATTCATTTCTATGATTGAAAATCATAACGTTTATATGGTAGGCGATATAAAACAAAGTATTTATCGTTTCCGTAATGCTAATCCATATATTTTTAAAAATAAATATGATAACTATGCCCTAGGACAAAACGGTCTTAAAATAGATTTAGTAAAAAATTTCCGTTCTCGTAAAGAAGTATTAGAAAATATAAACTTAATTTTTAACCTATTAATGGATAATCGAATAGGTGGAGCAGAATATCATGAATCTCATCAAATGGTATATGGAAATACTTCATATATTGAAGAAGGAAATACTTCATATAATTATGACTTTGAAATTCTAGAATATACCCCACCTGAAGATAAATCTTATACTAAAGAAGAAATTGAAATATTTACTATTGCTAAAGATATAAAAGATAAAATAGAAGCAAAATATCAAATATTTGACAAAGACACTAAAGAATTAAAAGATATCTCCTATAATGACTTTGTTATTTTAATAGATCGTACAAGTGATTTTGACCTATACAAAAAAATATTTGAATATTTAGGTATTCCTCTAACTTTATATAAAGACGATAAACTTAATAATGCTGATGACATCTATATATTAAAAAATATTCTTGATTATATTATCAAGATTTCTCTTAACGAATATAATCAAGAATTTAAATATGATTATATAAGTATTGCTCGTAGTTATCTTTTTTCATTAAGTGATCAAGAAATATTTAATTCTTTTAAAGAAGATAATTATACTAACAATATTGTTTTTCAAACATTTAAAGATCTTGCAACTAATTTAAATAAGAAAACTATAACAACATTATTAGAAGAAATAATATCTCGAACTAATATGTATGAAAAACTAATTCGTGTTGGTAATATTGATTCTTCTATTGTCCGTCTTTCTAAACTATTTGATATTGCTGACAATTTAAGTACCCTAGGCTATAACATATATACCTTCCGTGATTATCTAAAAGAACTATTAGATACTGACTACGATATGAAATATAGTCTTAATAATAATTCATCTAACTCTGTAAAAATTATGACTATTCATAAATCAAAAGGTCTAGAGTATCATATCTGTTATTATAGTGGTCTATACAAAAACTTTAACATTAGTGATTTAAAAGAAAGATTTTTATTTGACAATAAGTATGGTATTATTACACCATATTTTAAAGAAGGAATTCATGATACTATAATAAAATATTTAACTAAATATCACTACTTAGAAGAAGAAGTATCAGAAAAAATTCGTCTTTTCTATGTTGCTTTAACTAGAGCTAAAGAAAAAATGATTTTAATAACTCCTCAAGCTGAAGAAGAACAATCTCCATTAGATAGTAATCATTGTCTTAATCTTTCAATAAGAAAAAAATATCGTTCTTTTAGTCAAATGCTAGATTCCATTAAATACTATATATCCAAATATTATAAGTCAATCAATTTAGATGAACTAAATCTTAGTAAAAATTATTTATATAATAATCGTCAACTAGCTAAATTAAATGAAAAGCCTTCCCAAGAATTCAAAGTTTCTTTAGTAAACATTACTTCATCACCATTATTAACTAAAGAACATTTTTCTAAAAATCTTCATGAATTAATTAATCAAGAAACAGCTAAAAATCTTCAGTTTGGTCTTAAAATGCATGAAACTTTAGAACTTATAGATTTTAAAAATCCCGACTACAATATTATAGATAATAAATTTATTTCTTCTAAAATAAAAAAATTCTTAGAAGAACCTTTATTAAGTAATCTAAATGATGCCATAATATATAAAGAATATGAATTTATTTATAACGATGAAAATAATGAATATCATGGTATAATAGATTTAATGATTGAATATGAAGATAAAATTGATATAATTGACTATAAATTAAATAATATCAAAGATGATAACTATTTAAAGCAATTAAATGGTTATAAAAAGTATATATCTAGTATTACATCAAAACCAATTAATTTATACTTATATTCTATTATTAGTGAAACTTTAGAAAAAATATAACAAGGAGGTAAAAGTATGACTACATTAAGTAATAACTTTAAAGAACAAGTATCTTTAACTATTTCTTCTTTAATCGAAATAATTAAACATCCAAATTTACCTTTAAATAGTAGTTCTTACTTTTACCACGAAACTGCTACTCATACCTTTAATATTTATATATATATTTACAAATTATTATTAAATGATATTGATTATCTAGAAATGAAATTTAATAAATATAAAGAAGAAACAGAAAATATTTTAAATTTTAAACTAGAAGCTTTTAGTAATATTGAATGCCAAGATGAGATAGACTTATTAAGTAAATTAAAAAATCGTTTTTCTTCATTAGAATATTACTATGATTATGAACAAAAAAGAATTATCTTTTCTGATGAAAAATTCATTGATACTAGATGGTTAATTAACTTCCTATCACTTATTATTGATAATAAAGAGAATGACCGAACTAAAGAAATAAACATTTGTTATACTATTCCTAATAAAGATATAATTCGTATAGAAGATGCTGAAAATCTAAATAATTTTTTATCGCAATTTCAATTCTATAGTATCAAAGTCAAACATACTGATAATAAAAGACCAGTAAAAGAAAATAATATCTTAGTTGTTAAAAATGCAGCAATTAACTATTTAAAACACTTAAAACAATATAAACATGGTTTAGAAGATGAAGAATCATATTTAATCTTTTATAATCTTCTTAAGAAAGAATGTCATAAAGAAGGCTTCGAATTAGAAGAAAAAGAATTAAATCTATTAGATATTGATTCTAAATTATTAGATAAAATTTATAACTTTATTGATGAAGAATTCTATAAAAACCAATTAAGTAAACAAGTTCATATAATTGAAAATATAGTTTGGCAATCTAGTAATGATATTACTTTATTAGAACATATGAATAATAATATCGATAACTTACTTGAACTTCTAAGAATTATAAACAATCATAAAACAGAGACATATGCTTCAATAAAACAAAAATATAATATAAATGATATTAGAATAATTTTAATTCTTATAACTAGTAAATTTCTATTAACTTACTTATGTAATTCAGATGAATTAGATTATAGTTTATTATCTTTAACTAATATTAAACCTAAATATATGAATAGTATTTGTCGTAACCAAGAACAAGAATTAAAAAATCATTTAAAGAGTCTTGATGTTGATTTAGTAGCTTCTAAAAAAGAATTAGAAAGATATAAAGAAGAAAGAAATTCTCTTAATATAAAAGAATTAGGAGCTGATAAATATAAAAAAGAATTAGAAAGATGTGTTAGTAACATCAATCGTGCTAGTATAATAATTGCTCGTTTAAATTCTACTACATCTTCATTATCTAAAGAGTATGAGGATTTAAAAAGAAAATTAAGTAATAAATATCGTAATATAGACTTATATAATTATAATCATTCTATAATTCGTCATTTATGTAATTCTATTATTGGTTGTAGTTTCTATCTTAAAACCAATAATACTTCTGCTATTTTTAGTAATATAATTATATTTGAAGATTATGAAAAAACTGATAATTCTTTCTATTTAGAAGTATCATTTAAAGAACTATTAAAAATAAGTAGTCAATATCTTTTAAATGGAATTATTGCTCAAAATGATCTTCCAAAATTAGCATCATAGGTGATTAAAATGAAGAAATTTAAAAAAAATATTCTCGCATACTCTAATATAATAATATCTTTATTATTTCTAATTATATTTTCATTTAGTATTATTAGCGATAATGTAATCTACCTAATGTTTATTACTTTATTTATTGGTTGGGCAATACCATATTTTGTTTTAATAATAACAGGAATTTCAATGTTAAAAAAACATCGTCCTAAACTAAGTTTAATATTCAATTTATGTAATTTAATTATTACACTTATTTTATTAAATTTATGTTTATCATCTTATGATAAATATTTATTAGTATTAATAATTGAATATAGTATAATTATATTAATAAGTCTAATAAATATTATATACTATCGTTTATATTTAAAAAGACACCCTAATTTAGAAAATGAAAGAATAAAAAAGCTAAAAAAAGAGAATAATGGTGCAATTCTTTAAAGGTGGTTAGTATGAAAAAAGAAAAAGAATTAAAACATAAACAAGTAAATAAAAAAGAAAAGGTAAAATTAAATCGTCAAAATTATATAATTATTATCGTTCCTATAATTCTAATAATATTTTTAATAATTGCCATTGGATTATATGTCTTTGTTTTTTCAAATCCATCATCTAAATTAAAAAAATATCTTCTAGATAATTCATATACTTGTAATAAAAATAGTTGTTCTATAATTAAAGATAATGAAAACCATACTATAAATTATAAAACTGGGGATATTTCTATTAGTAGTGAAGATTATGATTGCTATATAAGTAATAATGTAACTTATCAAGCAAAAGAAGATAATCAAATATGTACATATTATAAAGACAACTATCAACGTTTAAATCCAATTGACAATAGCTTTACAACAGATGCTTCATGTGAAAAAAACATCGAAACTATCAACAAGCATATTATCTATTATCGTGAATTATTAACTAATATAGATATTGATGTCAATAAGTTATATTAATATTGTAAACATTCATCTATTTTAAATATATGAATGTTTTTTTATGCTACAATCAAAATAGAAGAGTAGTGATAAAGTGAAGAATTTAAAAAAGATTATCTATTTATGCTTAATGACAATTATTTTAACAGGTTGTTTAGCTAATGAACTAGAATTAAACAAAAAAGTAGATTTAAAAGGTATTATTGAAACAAATGAAATTACTAAAGATAACCAAACTTATAAAGTAAGTATTTTACACTTAGAAGAACCAATTATAATAGAAGGTAATAAAATAAATCAAATAGCAATTGATTATAATAAACTTCTCCAAAATGATATAGAAACTACAATTAGTGGGGAAATAATAACTAATGAAAATCCTAACTTAGACTTACAATATTCAATAAAAGTAAATAATATAGATAATATTCTTTCTTATATAAATACTTTTACTAATAAAGATTTCTCCGTTACCATTCCTTTAGATATTATTAAAATTTGTAATATCTCAAATATTGAAAATGGCTTTACTATTTCTTTGGCTGATCAAAATGATGACTTAGTCGAATTATTTAGAATCATATCAGTTTCTAATAATGAATTTAAAGAAATTCGTGAAAATGAATCTTTAAAAATCGAAAAAATAACTTCTAATAAAGAAAAGACAATCATTCTTTTATATTCTAAAGAGGACTATAAAAACTCAAGTTATGAAAATTATAATCAAATAATAAGTAATATAAATAAAATAAAAGATACTGTTGTCATAAAAAAATAATGTCCATCGACATTATTTTTTATT
>CALVJQ010000024.1 GCA_944332265.1 uncultured Bacilli bacterium | reverse complement strand
TTCCAATCAGTAACACATATTATTTATAAAAATATATAATTTAAGCAATTACTCATACGTGTAATTACTTAAATTTTTTTTAACTTAATCTCTCCTATTTCGTTATTAATAGCATATTCAGAAACTGCCATGAAATTAGTATCATAAGGATAATGCTGTTGATCAGATTTCATCCACCAAGTTGACCAAGAAGTTCCAGTTCTAAGAAGCTCATCTATTTTTTCAGCTTCTTCATGGTTTTCACATTTCTTAGCACTCATATCAACACAACCTTCTTCATCATATAACTTACATTGTAAATCACATTCCAATTTATCACATTGATAGGCAAACATTGCTTCCTTTGTTTTATGTTCATCAAATTCTAAAAATAATTCTTCTATTTGTCTACCATCTAATAAACCACATAAAATTTTATGAACAGCTTCATGTTCCTTTTTTATCTTTTCCTCTTTAGAAATTTGATAATAAGTTAAATCACCTATAATAGTTTCACCAATTTCATGAATAGCTATCATAAATATTACTTTCATAATATCGATATCATAATTGTATTCTGATTTCATTGCAATAGCAAGCATTTGAACTCCATAAATATGTTCAGCAACACTTTCTACTCTTTCACATTTAACATACCAATTTTTCCAACCAGTTCTAATAATTCTTTTTAATCTATTACATATAACATAATAATTAATAACATTTTGTTCCTTTAACATGAAAATCCCTCTCTTTGAAAAATATAATACACTAACACAAAATATAAATCAATTATAATAAAAAAGATGAATTAAAAATTCATCTTTTTTAAGGTATTAATTTCTTAGTATAATCATCTTCTATATTATATGGATAATCATCATGAATAGATTCTAAAATTAATTCTCTAACATCTTCAAAAGCATCGCCATCTTTTTTTACAATTTCATAAGCTACTCTTAACAATTCTTCTGTTAACATATTAGGATTTAATGCTCTTGCTTCTCTAAAAGCTTTCTTATAAATATTTTCATATTCAATAGGATCTCCATTTAACCCATTAATTTTTAAATATAACTCAACAAATTTATCCTTATCACTTATTAATTCTCTAATTCCTGATAAAAAATCATCATATTCCTTATCTTCAAAAAACATTTTCTTACTTGCGTAACCATCAATACCAAACTTTCTTGATATATGGTCAAATGATTCTTCTATTATATCTTCTAAATTACTACCATTATAGTCTTTATATCTATAAGCAAATGTTCTTCTTAAAGGTGAATAAACATCAGTATTTCTATCAGCTGAAGAGACTATTTCACCATAAATAGTTCTTGGATTACTTTTTGAACTAGCACGATGATCCTCAACAGCAATAGCCATCTCTTCTATTTGCTCATCAGAAAAAAATTCCCTTAACTTTTTGTCAGCTCTTAAAATATCAGCTGATACCTTTTCGTGATTATCCGGATCTATCGAATGACCAATATCATGATAAGCAGCAATAACATAAACCATTTCCATATTAATATTTTCTATACTACTAGCAAAATTCAAACTTCTATTTATTACATATAAAATATGATCTAAACCATGTCCATTTTTATTACTTCCATATCTAGAAAATATATTTTTCTTTATATAGTTTAATAAATCTTCTCTAATAATCATTTAAACCACCAAAATAAATTACGAATCAAATTCAGCATCTAAATAATATATAGGTCTTCCCTCTTTAATATATTGCTTTTCATAATTTGTCATAACCGTTGCTATATTTCTCTCATCATTATGTAAATCTAAACTTATTTTCTTAAATACATACCAATATTGTGATAATGTCTCTAATGAATACGCAAAAAAACCTTTATTATCAGTCTTTAAAATAATATGTTTGTCTTTTTTAAAAATTTTATCATATATCTTTAAATAACTAATATGTGTAAATCTTTTATTTTCATCAATTCTCTTTGGCCATGGATCGCAAAAAGTTAAATATATTGTATCTATTTCTCTTCCAAATATTTTATCTATCTCACGAGCATCAATATTAATTAATTTTAAATTAGGAAGATTAAGTTTTTGTAAATTTTGAACAGCCATTACCATTTGTGAATCTACAACTTCTAAACCTATAAAATTTATTCTAGGATTATTTTTAGCCATTTCAATAATAAAATCTCCTCTACCCATTCCTAATTCTAAACGTATTGGATTTTTATTACCAAATAAATCAGACCACTTATTTTTATAAGCATATGGATTATTAACTACATAAGGACTATTTGCAACTATTTTATCTGCATTTTTAATTTTTATATATTCCATTACTTTCCCTCCAAATTTCTTCAATATTATAACATAAATATTTTTTTACTGAAATATCAATAAAAAAATAGTAAAATATAATAGGAGGTACTTGATATGAAATTCACAGATATAAACTGGCAAACATCCAATCAACAAGCATATATTAATTGTAAAATCTTATATGATAATAATAAACATCAATTTATCGAAACATTCGGCTATAATAGTCCTACAATAGATTACATACTTTTTCAAATATATAAAATATTTTCTTACTTAAATGATAAAGGTGCAACATTTACAAATCTTTCCATATCTAATAATAAAATAACAATATTTAAAGATAAATCTTATAATTCTCCAGGAAACATAATAATCTCCATCTATCGTAATTTTCTTCAAATAGAATGCCAACTAACTAAATATACAGGATATAGAAACTTTATTAGATTAACTATTACAAAAAATGAAATATATACAACTGGTTTCATAAAAGATGATGAAAATCCAGCGATTACTATTACTGGAAAAAAAGAAAAAGATCAAAAAGGAAATCTTGAAATAGTAACACCATCTCAAAAATATTATATTAATAATGATGACCCTTGGCATATTCTTGCAATACTAGTAGATAATGTTTTAGGAAATAACTATTTTGAAAAACTAAAAGATAATAAAGATATTTTTTCTAAACTAAATAGCACTCTTATTCAAAAAGGATTATCTGAATACCAACTCGAATTTACTAAACTCATACATAGATATCTTTATTCAAGTTCAGACATATCATATTATCAAAATGATATTTCCCTTTTTTTTGTAATTAAAAGTCTTATTAATTATTTAAAAGAAATTAAATTTGATAACCAAATAAATATAAAACAAAAAAACATAGTTGGTCTAAATTTGTCTTCAGAATCAATACAACATTTTATAAATTATGAAGTAAAAGATAATATAACAGGGAAACCAATTAAATTAATTGATATTCCATTAAAATTTACTGATACTTATAATCAATCATATTGTGAATTTCTTGACTATTTGCATAATCTTTCTGAAGACGATGTTGATATTTTTATAATCGGTTTAGCCTACTTTGCTACATATTGCCAAGATTTTGGTGAAATATCTGGCAAAAACTTATATGGAGCAAATATTTATCCACGTTATGCGGGATACAAAATGAATGTTGCAATTCAATCGTCAATTCTAAATATACCATTAGTTGATTTTGCTAAAGCACGATATGTCCAAAATGGAGATAATCATCCAGAGGTTTGCTTAATATTTAAAAATTTCGGTTTTAATTTCTCGACTACAAGACAACCAAATAAAATAACTGAATCTCCTAATGGAGAAATAGATATTTCTCAATTTACAAATTATTTTCCATATAATCTAAGTCATTATAAAAAATTATATTAAAAATAGACGATTTATTAGTCGTCTATTTCTATATCTCTCTCTATTATCTTTCCTGTTACTGCATTTATTTCATATTGATATTCTTTATTTCCAGCTTTAAATTCAATTTCATATAACATTCTTCCATCATCTTTATCTAGCTCTATTTCTAATTCTCTTATACTACTTTCTTTTACCTTAGCATCATTTAATGCTATACTTTTAGCTTTATCTCTACTTATAGTTGAAGAACTAGAACTATTACTTATACTAGCATTGGATCCAGTACCATTATTTATTGAACTACTAGATACATAATCATCATCAATGTCATTTTCTTTATATAAAATTTTTCCAGTTTTAGCATCTATATCATATTCATATTCTCTATTATTATTTTTAAACTCAACTTCATATAACAATATTCCATCATCAGCATCAAACTCTATTTCTAACTCTCTTATATTACTTGCCTTTACCTTAGCATCATTTAAAGCAATCTCTTTAGCTTTATCTCTACCAATATATGCACTAGTTGACGCAGTTCCACTTGAATTAACAGCTTCTACATCTGTATTTTTTTCATTAAGTAATAAATTAAGTTCCGTTATTGATAATCCTGCTAAAGCATCAAAAGTATATAATTCACCTTTAGAATTAGTTAATTTAGCTGCCAAAACATTACTAATTAATTTAGCTTTACCAACAGAAATATTATAATCATCAGATAATTTTTCTATATTTTTATCTGTATCATCAAACTCTTGTGTTAAAACAGAACCATTTATAGAACTAGCATTAAGTAAATTATTAATTTCTTCCATAATTTCTTTTTGCAATCTTTCACGTTCTTTAGAATCGTTATTTTTAACTGATACTAAAATTGAATTTTGATCAATTGTTAAATATCCATTCTTCATCATTGAACCAATAATAGCATTAACTGCAACATTTAAATCAACCTTATTTAAATCCATATCACTTAAAACTTTTTTAGCATCATCATTTAAAGCTAAAGCTTCAATTACTTCTTCATCTTTATTAACTTTAAGTTCAATACTAGGATTAACATCAAATTCAATAACTGTTTCTACTTTAAAAGATTTATTATATTGGTTAAAGCCCAATATACCAGCTAAACCTAATACAAGGATTAAACAACATAATCCGCCAATTAATTTATAATTAAATACTTTTTTCTTTTCTTCTGTTTTCATTTTAATCACTTTATTTTTAAATCCTTTCCTTTTTTCACATTTTTCGAGAATATTATCTAAAACATCAGGAACAGAATTAGATACTGCTGTATTTAAATATTTTTCTATCTCTTTCCTTTTCATTTCATATCCTCCTTTAATATTTCTTTCATTCTTTTAATCGCCCTATGATACTTAGATAAAACTGTAGATAAAGGTAAATTTAATAACTTAGCTATTTCACGATACTTCATTCCCCCTATTACATGTAGCATTATAATATTTCTTTCTTCTAAAGTAATCATTTGAAAAGCCAAATCTAAAACCATCTTATCTTCTACTTTTTTATTGTGTTTATCAACAACTCCAACATTATTTAATACTTCTAAATCTACATTATTTTTCTGCTTTCGTAAATTCTCATAACACAAATTTTTAACAATAGTCATTATCCAAGCTAAAGGTTTGCCTTCTTTTTGATATTTAGAAGCATTTTCATATAACTTAATATATGCATCTTGAAATATATCCAAAGCTTCTTCTTTATTCTTTATTATCGATAAAATAAAGCCATAAATAGCATCTTTAGTTATTTCATAAAAATCAACCAAAGCTTTCCTATTTTGTTCTTTCATTCCATCAATATATTCTTCAAGTAAGTTATTTCTTACTAAAGGGTCATATTCATTTAGCGCTAACATATTTTTTACTCCCTTCACTATAATAACGTTTTAAAATTACTTTTTATTGCAAATTTTTTAAATTTTCTAAAATAAATATATCATATAAAAAAAATAAAGACTATAATTCTTTATTTTTCATTCTTTATTTCTATTTTATTAGATACTTTTTCTTCTAATAAACTAGGATTATCAAAAATATATTGTGCTAACTTTAATGATTTAACAAAGTAGTAACCATCAGCGACTCTTTCATCAAAATTAACACCAAACTCACATACATCTATGACTTTACCATCTATACCTTTTTCTTTTTTTATTTCACCTACTGTTGCTAATGAAGAACAAGTCCCAAAATTAGTTAAATTATGATAAATTGCTCCACATTTTATAGAACCTAAATTAGAAATAATAATACTACTATAATAAATATTATCTTTTATTAATGAATTAGGTAATATACCTTTTTTATCTAACCATTTAAATATTCCAACCAAAGGTACTCTAACTATATTAGGAACCTTACCTAAACAATCTACAAATTGATTAAGACCATCTATCCGTTCTTTACTATTTCTAACTCTTTCAATCTTTTCTTTAACTCTTTTACTTATTGTAAAAATATTATCACCAGGTAATATTGGTAACATAATCATTACTTCTTTACTATCATCAGAAAAGTCAACCTTAGCAACAAAAGATATTCTAATATCATTATGTTCATATAGATGTCTATTAGCAACAAAATAATTAAGTTTATTACGATTATAAAATAGCTTCCCTATAACAGTTAAAAAGACATAAAAATATGTAATATCAAATCCCTCTTCTTTTTTATTCTCTATGTAATTAACTATTTTAGATACATTAAATTTTTGATTAATATAAACATCACTATCACAACGATCCGGCTTTAAATCAATTAATATTTGCTGTAATCCATTTATATCTTTTACTTTCTTTGAATCACTCTTATAACCCATACTATCACCCTACAATATATAAATATTATATCATATTTAAAAAAAAAAGAAAAAATCTTAACTATTTTTTCTTAAACTTAAAACATGAACAATATCTTCATCCGTTGCTCCAAGTCTTCGCAAATTAGTAACTTGATCTCCTAATTTTTGAAACTCTTCACTCATACTGCCTTCAATTTCTTCCTTTTTAATATCTTCGTATAGAAAAACTTCTCTATTTTCAATTTCTTCTTTATTGACTGAAACAAAATATTTATTAACATCTTTAATATCATAACCAATTTTAATAATCATATCCCTATATAAAACATAATAAAATCTTTTTCCATCAAATTCATAAGTTGAAATATATCTTTTATATCCATATTGATTTATTATTTCAAAAAATGCTTTTAATCTATTATCACTTTCTTGATTATAAAGAACTTCCATAAACTCTCTTTCTAAAAGTAAATTATATAACCAATTTATATAATCATCATTTTCAATAATAGCTCTACGTTCTTCAAGCATTTTATCTATACTATTACAATAATCTATAAACCAAGCTTTAGCTTCTTCTTTTTTCATTGGTTCTATTGGTATATTATTTATCATTAAATCCCTTCATTTCTAAACATGAATTAGCTTACAACCTAATATTTTTTTTGTCAATATTTTCTTATCTTTCACTTTTTAAATAATAATCCCAAAAACCACAAGTAGTTTCTAACATTTCACTCTTAGGTAATTTATCTTTCTGATAAAATTCATATCCTAAGCATTTACCTGGTTCATTATATAGTAAACTACCTTCTATATATTTACATTTATATACTAAAAATAACCAGTTAACATCTTTTTTAGAACGTGGTTCATACTTACAATGCCAAAAACAACCCACAAACTTTTCTACTTCTATTTTCGCTTTCCTTCCAACTTCCTCATGAATTTCTCTTAATAAAGCTTCTTTGAAATTTAAATCCCCTTTTTCAAAAGCTCCTCCAATATCAGCTAATTTATTACAATCATCTCGTGATTTAGGGCCTCTACGTTGTAATAATACTTGCCCATTAACATCAGTAATTAACGCAATAACTGCACAACGATAATTAGGTATTGTAATCTCTTTTTCTTTTAAATATTCTGATAACTCTTTCTCATTAATTAACTCTTTATTAAATATTAATTCCATACAAATATCTCCTAATAATAAATTGTTAAAGTACGATGATAAGGTTTCATTTTCATATTCTTATCTTGACCTAATAACCATATATAATCATTAACATCCATTCTTGCAACTTTATTATCTAATTTATTAGCAATATAATCTAAAACGACTAAATCACTAGCTCTAATTTCAACTTCCATCTTACTTCCGTATTCCAAAGGTATCTTATTATCTACTAAAGATGATAATTCTTGATTATACTCCAATATTCCCAAACTTCTCATTACTTGTGGTATCTTATAATCAGCACAACCAATTAAATTCTTATATACAACATCTTTCTTTTCTATTAATTTTCGTACATGTAAAATATCAGAAACTAACAACTGAGCTCTTTTATAAAAATATACCTTCTTTCCATCATACATACATTCATCATTATAATAAGATAAATTATTAACAATATATTCAAGTAAAGATGAATCATCTAAATACTTATTTATCTCATAATAAAAGTCATTATTAATTCTTTCTAAATACTTATTCATTTCTAATAAACAATTATATCTTTCTTTTAATAAAGGAATTTCTACATTTCCTTTCAACCATTCCTTAAATGAAGCAAAAGACATTACAAAACTCTTTTTTTCTTTATATCTTTTAAGTACTAAGTACATCATTGCTACAGAACCATCTAATTTATTTTGTTTGTCATCATAAATTGTCCATTTAGGATCTCCCCAAAAACAATAATCACCTATCGCATGATATATTAATAAAAAATTAATTATATCTTTACTAGATAAATCTAATAAACCTAAATTATTATCTTCTAACCAATACTTAGTTTTATTAAATCTCCCATCTTCTATTACTTTATCTAAAACATCATAATTAATCTTTACATAACACGCATTCTCAACTACTTTTTTAGTTGAATTACTAATATTATCTAATAATTTACTCATTAATATCACCATTTATATTCTAACATAAAAAAGAACAATTTAATTGTTCTCATTTTCATATTTAATAAATTGTGTTATTCCATCTCTTTTATCTAATTCTTGTTCATCCATTATCGAATTACTAATAATACGATAATAATCTCTTTCTTTTTTAGTTAAACTAGACCTCTTTATAACATCTCCATCGATTCCTAAATCACTCATTAATGACAATTTATCACCTTTACCTAACGAAGCCAAAAAGTTTTCTGTTTTGCCTTTTTCATAAGCTTCTAAGAATCTCTCTTTTCTTTTATCATTTAAATATTTATTAGCTTTATTAATTCTTATTGCTAACCCATCATAGTTTTTTTCTAAAGCCATCAAATAAAGACCTATTCGAACAGATTCATTTATTTCTTTTAATTCTTTTTCTATTTCTTCTACTTCATAATCAAGCATTTTAAATTTCTCTAATAATTCATTCATTGCTTGAATTAATTCTTTACCAAATAATTTGTTAATTATTTTATTCTTCACTTATATCGTTTCCTAAAGTTAATAACTTATTAACTAAATCTATATCTATATCATCCATTGCTATATTATTTGGTAATTTACTCTCTCCTAAAGAATTATTAAAATCTAAAATACATAATGGCTTAAAAAACTGTTCATAACTTCTTCTACCTAAAGCTCCACAACATAAAACAAATTCATCATCATTTACTTTATTATCTTGATATACAACCGTTTCTAAAGTAACATCAAAATAATAATAATTTTCATCTATTAAAACTAAATTAGAAACATAAAACTGTCCATCTTCTGATTTCATCGCAACATTTAATACATTCATTCCAACTTTTTTTAATATCTCACTAAATACATAAGAATTAATTATACTATCAAAATCCCCATTTACTAAGCCATGAAATAATTCATTTTGGGTAACACTTTTACCAATATTATATTCAATATCATCATATTCTTCATTAGTTGCTAAATAAGCTTGTAACTTACAAGCATTAAGTAAGCATTGTGAAGAATCATTGGCTTCCCTTAAGTTTAATAAATCAATTATATCTTTAATTTTATCTTCTATTTGAAAATTAACAGCCATTTCATTTACATCTATAAAAAAATCCATTTTATTCTTCTTTAAAATACGTAAGTTAGATTCAATACACATCTTACTTGTATTATTTACCTTTACTAGATATATATTATCTCCTTCACCTAAATAAGAAGTAATATCTTCAATCACACCTCTAGTATTAGAACTTATAATTAAAACTTCATCTCCAATACTAAATTTGGCTTTCTTTATCTTATCCATAGCCACACCACCTATTATATAAACAAATTATAACACAAAAAAAAGAAGTAATAAATTACTTCTTACTACTTTTTAATGCAATAAATATATCTGAATATATATTTTTAAAATCTTGATAGAACTCATCTACTTTAAATTTTTTTACTTTATACCAACTTGGTCCTTCTAACTCTATATCATTACTAACACTAATTATCTTATCAGATAATCCTAATACATAAGCATTAGGTAATAACTCATATAAGACATTTTTATTTTTCTTTAATTCTCTATTTATAATAGATTCATCTATTTTATTTAAATAATTCTTATAACCATTTATCTTAATATACATTTTTCTTCCATATCTTGTTCTATCACTCATTAAATTAGATACTGAAATGATAACTAACATACATAAAATACCAACTATATATACTAAATCATATATATAATCTACTAAAAAAGCTTTATATGAAGTAAGAACAATTGGTATTACAATAAGTATTAAACCTACCAAAGTATATAACATTTTTTCTAATACTTTCTTCTTTCTAGTTAAACCATTTAATAATATTAAATAGCCTATAATAGAAAGTAACATATTCCATATTATTACACTAGGTTGATATTCTATTAAAATATTAACAACATTTAAACTAATAATAACTATTATCATTAACCAAAATATCAACTTTCTACTTATAATAGTATCACTATAAATTTTCTTTTTTCTATTTTCATCATTTAATTTATGATTAATCATTTCTTTAATTTTACTTAAAGAAATTACCAAATCCTTACGATCAATAACATCATTATTAAGAAACAACTCTTGCATAAATATCTTTTCTACTCGGTCATTACCTTTATAATCTTTAATTTTTATAATCTTATAATTCTTTTTTTGTTTTTCTATTTCTACATAACCATCATTAGCTAAATTAAATAATAAAGAAGGAATATCACTATCTTTTACTTTTCCATTATATAAATAGCCTAATTCTAAAGCATTAATATTTTTATTAAATAAGATATTACCATTATAAATACTATTTCTTCTTATCTTCTTTTCTCTAAACCACCATAATAAAGTAACAATCACAAATAATATAGGAACAAAAATACAAGCCAATAATAAAGTACTTATGTTATTAGTCGTATCTATAAAATAATTATTATTTAATTTAATTCTTATTGCATATGCTCCTTGAGGATTTATAACCCCTTCAATCGAACCAGTAATAACATTATCATTAACATCATAAACCACATTATCTAAGGAAATACCATTATTATCAACAAAAGCAATATCATCTTTTAAAAATGATTTAGGCATAACAATCTCAAAAGAAATACCATCTACTTTTACATCCCAATTATTAATTAAATAAAAGAAAAATTCATCATTTCCTCTTAAAGTATCATTACCGACATTATAATCATAACTTATAGAATAATTTCTTTTAGTATTAGTTTTATCCTCTTTACCAATTAATAAAGTTCTTAACCCTTCTTCAGTAGATACTTTAAAATATTGATCAATATCTATATTACTTATTATAGCTCGTTTATTAACCTTAATGCCATCATCTCTTACATAAAGATGGCGAAATGAAATACCTCTTTCTATTGGTACAACCTTATTTCTAAAAGTTGCCAAAAAACTTTCTTCAATATTATATATATTATTTTCATTAACATTAACTTTAATAAAATAATCTTCAATATAATAAACATCATTTTCGCCTTTTTCTAAAATTTCAACATCAGTTCCTAATTCGGCAGTTAAAGAAAAATAACCTATGTCATCTAAAGCAAAAAACAAATCTTCAGCATAAATATTTTGTTGATAAACACTAGTTCCATCAGCTGAAATATCCACATTAGAAACAAAATCTTGTAATTCATTTTTATCTTTATCATAAAGTGTTAAAGTTATTTTTAATTGAACATCTCTAACATAATGATTATATACAGCTCCTTTTATTATTACACCAGGAGATCCAGAATTTAATAAATTTGAATATCTAGTATACCCAACATTTTCAATTGAAACACGATCAACATCAAATTTCTTAATAATCCCTCTAGTTTCTGCTAAAGTAGATTCTACAGGTTTAGCTAAAACAAATAAAGGAAATAAAACTATAATTAATAGTATCACTTTATTAAGATATTTCATCCATATCAACCCACTATCTTATTATAAAAAAATTATATCATAAAAAAGAAAAGTCGTTAAGACTTTTCATGCAAAGTATATGGATCAGCTTTCTTCAATTTATAATAAAATATACTAATTATTATAATTAAAATTCCCCATATCATTAACAAAATATCTTCTAATATACTTCTTTTAATATCTATCTTTAAATTATCTTTACTATCATAATAAATAGTTAATTCTTCCCCTATTTTATCTTCTACTTTACCTTTAACTATATAATCTAAAAAAGTAACATATTCCCCTTCTTCAGTTGTATATTTAATAATTGGTTTAAACTTATCTTCTGTATTAGGAATAACTCCTTTTATAATAGTTGCATTAGTAACATACTCAGTACCATTAACCATTCCAATATAATCAGCCATCTTAAATATCTGCCATCCCAAACTATATACTCCATATAATAAAATAATAAAACTAATTATATATATTTGAATATTTTTTAAATTTCTCTTTCTAATTAAAATATAAATTATAATTAAATCAATTATTATAACCATATTAATTATTAATCTAGGATTTCTAAATAAATTTTCTAAGTTATCTACATAATTCCCTGTTATACAATCATTTCCATATTCACTAGTACAATATAATTTTAAAGCTGTATTACTATCAATATCGACATCTAACTCATTACCATAAAAATCTTCTAATTTAGAAATCTTTATATTATCTTGTCCATAGTATATAACTTCATTTAATTCACTTACTTCTGCATTCCATCTAATATATGTCGAAGCAAAAAAAACACCAACTAAAGATACTATTATAAAAAGAATAATCAATAATATCTTTTCATTAATAATTTGAACTTTTTCCTTTTTTTCTTCTTCCATATTATCACCTATCTTATTATAACATATTTATATTTCTAATAATACATATGTTAAGTCATCTCTTTTCTCCTTTTTTAATTTATCATCTACCCTATTTAATACATATTCTACTGCAAATTCAGATGAAGACTTAGGATATTCTTCCTCACTATCATAAAATCCATCAGTACAAATTAAAATTCTATCAACTAATTTCTTATCTATCTTCTTAAAAAAACCCTGACTTATACTTTCTGGTTTCGTTGATCCTACAGGAAATCCTCCCTTTACATTAACCTTCATTCTCGTAATCTGCTCATTTAATAGTAACTTCTCTAATTTTTCTTTAGAAGAAAGATTAGCATCATTTTTAATTTTATACTTATTACGACGACATTCCTCTTTTACTTTATCTATTCGATTATCTATAATATTTTCTACATGTCCGTCTTTATATAATATTGATATTAAAGCATCACACAAAATAAAAGTTTCTATTATAGAAGAACAATCCTTCACTATAGCAATAGTGTAAGTAGGTAATTCATATTCATGATATTTATCTATATTTTTAAATTCTCTATTACTTAATAGAATAGCTTTTTCTAAATCTTTAAAAATATTATTATTATTCTTAAAATACTTCTTAAGATTTTGCATATAAACAAATAAATCTCCTTTACTAGAAAATTTATTATCATCAAAAACTGCTGTTGAACCATCCATAACATAATATAAATTATCAACTATATTATAAATATCTCCATTATACTTTCGAAATCCTTTATAACTACCACTACTTAAAACTTTCATTAAATCACCATTAAAATTATATCATAAAAAAAGATAGAAAAATTTTCTATCCTATTTTTTCAAACTGACTATTATATAATTTTTCATAGAAGCCACCTTGTTTCATTAATTCTTCATGATTTCCTTGTTCAATTATATTACCTTCATTCATAACTAAAATTAAATCAGCATTTTTAATTGTTGATAATCGATGAGCTATAATAAATGAAGTTCGTCCTTCTGTTAATTTATCCATTGCTTTTTGAACCAATTCTTCTGTTCTAGTATCAACATTACTAGTAGCTTCATCTAAAATCAAGAATGGTGCATCAGCCACCATACCACGGGCTATTGTAAGTAATTGTTTTTGACCTTGACTAATCGTATCATTATCACTTATTACATAATCTAACCCACCAGGTAAAGTCTTTACAAAATGGTCAACTCCAACAGTACGTAATGCTTCCCAAATTTCGCGATCTGTAACATCTTCTTTATTAAACTTGATATTTTCTCTAATAGTTCCTTCAAACAACCAAGTATCCTGTAAAACCATTATAAACATCTCATGAACATTTTCTCTCGTTAATTCAGAAGTAGATACACCATCTATTAAAATTTGACCATTATTAATTTCATAAAACTTCATTAATAAATTAACCATTGTTGTCTTTCCAGCTCCAGTAGGTCCAACAATTGCAATTTTTTGTCCTGGTTTAACACTAACACTAAAATTCTTAATAATCGTTCTTCCAGCATCATAACCGAATTTTACATTTTTAAATTCAATTGCTCCCTTAACCTGTGATTTATTTAATCTCTTCTTCATATCACGTTGATCTGACATTTCCTTTTCATCCAAAAATTCAAATACTCTTTCGCTAGCTGCAGCAGTTGATTGTAAACCACTCATAGCTTGCGCAATCTGTGATAATGGATTTGTAAATAATCTTACATATATCATAAATGCTACTATAACTCCAAAAGAAATTACATCATTCATTGTTAATAAAGCACCAACAATACAAACCATAACATATCCAAAATTACCAATAAATCCCATTATAGGATGCATTAAACCTGATAAGAATTGACTCTTTTTATTAGTACGATATAACTCATTATTTAAAGTCATAAATTCCTTCATAGCTTCTTTTTCACCATTATAAGCCTTAACAACATTATGACCAGAATACATTTCCTCTATATAACCATTCATTTCACCTAAGGCTTCTTGTCTTTGGTTAAAATACTTTTGTGACTTAGACATAATAGCAAACATTAAAATAAATCCTAGAATACTTGATAAAATTGCTGTTATTGCCATAATCCAATTAGTAACAAACATCATAAAAATTGAACCTAAAAATAACGTAATACTACTTACTAATGTAGCTAAACTATTATTTAAATTTTGTGCCACCATATCAACATCATTTGTAACTCGAGATAAAACATCACCAATTTCATGACTATCAAAATATCTAAGTGGTAACTTATTTACTTTAGCACTAATACTATTTCTTAATTTATTAGCAAAGCGATTTGATACAGTCGTAAGTGCAAATCCTTGTATAAAACTAAATAAAGCACTAACCAAATATAAACCTATCATCAATAATGAAATACTTTTAATTTTATTCATATTTATACTTGGTTTTACCAATTGATAAATAGAATCAGGTAACTCATCAATTAAACCTAAAGCTTTTTTTGTTCCTGTTTCATCACCCATTTCTGAAACTAATTCCAAAAATTTAATTTGATCATCAACACTTATTACAACTCCATCAACCTCTATTACTTCTAAACTCTTATTTAATTGTGAACAAGCACCTAAAGCAATAGTACTATCCTTATCTATTTCAGGAACCATTCCCTCACAAATAGCAAATTGTTGTTTGCCTTCTTCACCTAAATTAGAATCAATTAACTCTCCGATTTCATAAATTTTATCAACATCAGGACTAATTCCTGCTGTAATTGTATCAGTCAACACTGATAACTTATCAGGAGCAACTAAAGCTAAAATAGCACTAATCATTGCCAAGATAAGAGCAACAATCATAATAATTTTCCAAGGTTTTAAATTACTTAATAATCTTATCATTGAGTTCTTAAAATCTTTTGATTTTTCCTGAACTCCAGGTCCTCCTGGTCTAGGCATCTTCCAATTCCTCCTTTGATAATTGTGATAAAGCAATCTCTTTATAAATTGGACAATTCTTCAATAACTCCTTATGAGTTCCAATTCCTACGCATTCTCCCTCATCGAGAACTATAATTTTATCAGCATTAATAATCGTTCCTATTCTTTGTGCTACTATCATACTAGTAGCGTTCTTAGTATATTTTTTTAATTCTTTTCTTAATACTGCATCAGTCTTATAATCCAAAGCAGAAAAAGAATCATCGAAAATATAAATTTCTGGATCACGAGCAATTGCTCTTGCAATAGCTAAACGTTGTTTTTGTCCTCCTGAAACATTTGTCCCTCCACGGGCAATATGTGAGTCATACTTTTTATCCATTTTTAAAACAAAATCTGAAGCTTGTGCAACTTCAACTGCTTCTTCAATCTTCTTACGTGTAATTTCTTCACGACCATTATCACCGTAACTAACATTACTTGCAACAGTTCCTGTAAACATAACAGCTTTTTGTGGTACATATCCTAATTTATTATGTAAAGCTTCTTGAGTATAATCTTTAACATCAACCCCGTCAACTAATACTTCTCCTTCAGTTGCATCATAAAATCTTGGTACTAAATTAATTAAAGTAGACTTTCCACTACCAGTTGATCCTATGAAAGCAATTGTCTCACCACGATTAACTTTAAATGATATATTTTTTAAAATATAATCATCAGCATCAGGATACTTAAATGATACATTTTTAAATTCAACAGTTCCAACTTCATCAGTTTGACCATCAAAATCACCATCTAAGATACTTATCTTTTCATCTAAAACTTCACATATACGTTGTGCTGATATTTGAGCTCTAGGAACCATCATAAAGATTAAAGCTAACATTAAGAACGATAATATAACTTGAATTCCATAACTAGAGAAAACTACCATATTACTAAATAAAGTAATCTTATCTAACATTCCAGCTTCTTGAATTAAGAATGCTCCTATAATATATATTCCTAATGTCAAACCTTGCATAATTATATTCATTACTGGATTCATAACTGAAAAACATCTTTGATTAAACATTTGCATATTAGTTAACTCATCATTTACATCTTTAAATTTATTACTTTGATATTTCTCAGCATTAAATGCTCTAATAACTCTTATACCAGTTAAATTCTCACGCATAACACTATTTATGCGATCAATTAACTTTTGAACTTTTCTAAATCTTGGTAAAACAACGGCCATTAAAGTTCCAACTACGAACAATAAAAATGCTACACAACAAGCCGTTAATATTGACCATTCTAATCCTTTATTTAGAATCTTCATAATAGCCCATATTGCCATAATAGGTGCCTTAATAAAAGCTTGTAATCCCATACCAATAAGCATTTCTACTTGAGTAACATCATTTGTTGTTCTCGTAATTAAACTACTAGTAGAAAACTTCTTTATTTCAGCAATTCCCATTTTTTCTACTTTATCAAATATTTTTTTTCTAATTGTTGCTGAAAAACTAGAAGCAACACGTGCTGCAAAATAACCAACAATAATTGAACAAACTAAACTAGCCAAAGCACATCCAACCATATAAGTACCTTCGCGAAGGATATCAGCCATTTTACTTCCTTCAGTCTGAACAAGTTGCGTTATTTCGCTCATATAATCAGGAATAGTTAATTCTAACCAAACCTGTACTACTATTAATAAAATACAAATAATAGCATATAAAACTTCTCTTTTAGTTAAATTTTTATATAACTTTATCATGTCTAAATCCTTTCCATATTTTTCTTCATCTTATCTACTATCTTCAAAAAAGTTTGATATTCTTCTTCCGTAATCCCCTCATTTAAATTATCTTCTATAACCTTTTTATCTTTTTTTAAAAAATCAATCATTTCCATACCTCTATCAGTTAGTAAAAGATAATTAATTCTCGAATCTTGTTTACTAGTTTCCCTAGTAACAAGTTTATTTTTTTCCATCGTACTAATTATAGAAGACAATGTTGACTTATTACATAAAATTAAATTTTCTAAATCCTTTTGACATAATTTCTTATCACTTGAAGCCAAATGCAATAATATCTTAGCATGCATAGGTGTTAATTCAAGATTCATTTTTTTATATCTTCTATTAATAGCTTGAAAAATATCTATATCCAAACGTTTAATCTCATGTAATAAAGAAGCTCTTACCATATAACTCATCTCCGATAGTTCGATAGCGAACCATTTAATTATACATCTAACAATTATGATATTCAAGACCTAAAAAAAAGATTAATAATTTTTTATAATTAATTAATATATTCTAAAAAATTATCATCTTTATTACTTACAACTTTAACTTTCTTACCATTAATCATCGTAAAAGAAGGTTTTACATGACCAACATCAAATTGATATATAACTTCCATACTAGGTAATGCCTCTTTTATAGCATCTTCATATCTATAATCTAAAAAACTACTAGGAAAACATACTTTTCCAAATAAAATTGCTTTTGTATATTTAAACCATCCAGCATACTTAAATTGAATTAATGTTTTATATAAATCCTCACTTGTCATACTAAAGATATCAAAGTACCAAATAATACCATCCTTTTTATAGTTTTCTATAAATTCTTGCGTTTTATCATATTTAGTTCCAATAATATCTTTTAAACATTCTATACATCCTCCAATTAATATCCCTGTTGCCAAAACATCACCATTAATATTTATCCAACTATTTTTCTTATCTAAAATATCATTAAATGGTTTACTTTCACAATAAGGAAATTTATTTTGCTTAACTAAATTGCCTTTTAAAATTTCAAAATAATTTAAATAAGATTGATGTAAAGGTTTTACATTAAAACCACTCATATTACATGGACTATATATAGTAGCTATATCATAATTAGTTGTAATTATGAAAAGTAAACTCGTAGGATCACTGCTTCCACAAATCCACTTTACATTTTCTTTTACTATTGAAAAATCAATCTTATCCAAAATATCTATTAAGAAATCTCCTCCGCTAGCAATTGCTACTAATTTAACTTCTTTATTCAAAAATAAACTTTCTAATTCCTGAGCTCTAATAAAAGAACTAGAACTAACTATTCCTCTAGTTCGTACATTATTAGTTTCAACCACTTTAAAACCTTGTTCTATTATATTACTAATACTTAATTCATACTTTTCTATCTTATCTAGTACTCCACAACTAGCTGCAGTAATTCCAATTAAATCATCTTTTTTTAAATACTTAGGAATTATCATAATTATTCTCCTTTCTAATATTAAGTAAACTTTTACCTTTAGCTCCTAAAATATTAATAGCTAACTTAACATGTATATCTTCTAATCCTCGTTGAGACTCCCCTATCATTTGTGATGGCAACTTAACTAAATGATTACTTAATTTAGGCATATCATAATCATCTTCTAAAATAACATATTCTTCAATTTCTTGATGTTCTTTAAGAAAAGTTAATATTTCTTCTTCCCTGTCTTTTCCAAGTGGTGTAAAACCTACTACTTCCATTCCTTCATTTTCTAAAGTATCTACTAATAACTTTAACATATTAGACATATGCCCTAAATACCAATAAGAATTTTTTAAAGAAGAACTTATAACAATTTTAGCTCCACATGTAAAGGCAATCTTCTTAAGCCTTTGTAAATTATCAGGATTTATCTTATCCATCTCATCCCATGTATCTAAAACCCCATTAAAATCAAGAAATATAACTTTCATAAAAAACACCATCAATTCGTAATTAATTTACCATCTTATAAAAAAAATAACAACAAAAAAAGAATAATTTTCATTATTCTATATATACATTTCTTGAACTTTCTGATAAACTTCATCCCAAGAGTTGACTCTATTTAACTTACTATTCTCTCTAACAAAAGAATTACTAAACTGTAAAGTAGGGATTCCATTTTTTTGGACAGCTATACAATGTTTAGTATTATCATCAATAAATAAATCAATCCCCTCTAAAACACATTCTTTAGCTTTATCTTTGGCATTAACAATTAATTTATCAAAAGGAATATTATTTAATTTTAAATAATTATAACTTAATTTATAAGGATCATTATATTCTAAACTATTTCTTGAAGTAATAAAGATTATCTTATGTCCTTCATCCTTTAAACGTTTTAATACTTCACGTACTCCACTTTTTAACGGAACAATTTTAGCCATCGAAGAGAAATGATTAACAACAAAGTTATCATAATTAGGTAAAGTAGAACGTAACATTCTATATGTTGGTTTCTGTTCTAACAACTTATTTAAATTCATACCATAAGTAAAAGCAATCATTGGTAACAAAGTTTCATAAGTACAAGTAATTGTATCATCAATATCAATTCCTATGTTCATCTTGAGCATCTCCATTCTCACTTTCTTCTACTGCAACTGTTTTAGGTAAAGGAAGACCTTTCTTAGTAAACAAATTCAAACTATAATAAATAAATGCTAAAATATCTCCAATTAATAAAACAAAATAAAATGGTTTACGTGTAAAAAATCTAATTAAAATAATTAAGAAACCAAAACTAAATATAAAACCAATAATCGTTTTAAATTTACTAGGTTTAACATAAACCCTTTTATAAACTAAATTACTATCGTTCTGCTTTTCATAATTATCTAAAAATTTATCTATTATATTTCTATCCTTATTATCCATAAAAACCACCACTATTTATATCTTACAATAGATAGACAATTTTAACAAATAATTACTTTCTTTTATAAGATTTACTATAATACCTAATTAGAATTGTATTAACTACACTTTGAATAATAATTGTAATTCCAAATAATAAAGCTCCTATTAACTCATTATATAATAAACATATTACTATCATAAAAATTAAAACATAAGTCATAACTATTAAAGTTATTACATCTGCTTTACCTTCAATAATCAAATTAACCGTATTCTCTTGAATATTATCATTCTTATATAAAAAGATAACAGCTATCATAAATAAAATAAAACCTAATAAAAACAATATAGCTCCTATTATTTTCATTTTATTTAAAATACTAGAAGTTAATACAATATTAGAAAAAAATATGTTAGATAAAGATGTTTTACTAATCCCTGAACCAAAAAGTAAAAATAAACCACCTAAATACATTACTATTCCAATAACAAATAACAATATAGTTACAATACTTATTTTTCTTTTCTTTCTATTCATAGTATTCTTCCTAACATATTTTTTAATATTCTTTATGTTCTATTTCCTCTTTAAAGTTTTCATCTATAGTACGCATCTTATTATGTAATAAATTAGCAACTTGCTCTAAATCAATATTTTTCATATTAGTTAAAATACATTTTATCTCATCATTAGAAACAACTAACTTTACTACATTACCTTCACTATTAATCGTTCTAACAACTTTTTTAATAGTTTTAAGTTCTACTTCTTTAGACTCTTTTCCTGGTTCTACATAAATTAATGATGTCCCAGAAATATAATAATAATTAGGTAAAACACGACGTTGAACAACCTTTTTAGGTGGTTGTTTCTCTTCTTTTACTTCTTGTAAAACTTCTTTTAAAACATCTCTAATTACATCTTTTATTTCACTTTCATCTAAAGATACTTTACTATCTCCATTACCAGTATTTTGTACTTTTTTAAGTACAGCATTCTCAACAGGAGATAAAGGACTTTCCTCTTTTAATTCATTTACTAACTTTTTAGGAGTAGCTACTACACTAGCAACTTCACCTTTTGCCTCTTCTGCCTTTTCAGCTGGTTTTACAGCAGGTAAATCCGTTTTACTAACTTGAGTCGTTTCTCCTTTTGGTGCTGGTGCAGAAACCATTGTTGAAGTACTAGCTGGTGTTTGTGGCTTAACTGGTGTAGCTTGGCCATTACTTTGTACTGGTTTTACAGCAGCAGCTGAAGTCATTGCTGTACTTTGTCCTTGTCCATTACTCTTTTCAACAATTGGAACTGGACCTTTCTTTAATGCTTTAACCTCTGTTTCGATTTTCTCTTCAGGAGTCTTAAAATATTCTTTTACTGGAGTGTTATCTGTAACAATCTTTAACTGCTGTGTATTATCTACAACATTTATAACTGCTGTTTTAAATTCATCTTCTCCATCATTATTATGATCTTTTCTAAATAACTCAAACAAACCTAATAAACATAAAACTAAACCAATAGCTGGGCAAATAAAAATTAACTTTGAAGTCTTAAATGTCTTAATACTTTTTACATCATTCTCATGATAATAAATTGGTATCTTATCATCTATATTAACATCATCTTTATAATAAAAATTATCATGGTATGTTACCCCATCTACCTCATAAGAAATTGTAACGTCATTTTTTCCTGTACCATCAACATCCTTAGTAACATCTGTAACATCTGCCTCAACCTTAATTAAATCAGACTCATCACTCACAATATATACACAAATAACTAAAGATAACAGAAGTAAAATTCCTATAACAAGAAACAATACACTTCTTAAAACTGTCTCTCTTTCAGTCATTACAAACACTCCTTTATTATTCTTAATTTATTATAACATGTCTTTCAAAATAAAAAAAGCATATAATATATACTTTTTTATTTAAATGAATGAACATTATTAATTTCTTTATATCTCAAATGAGCATTATAATACATCTTATTATAAAAAATCTTTCCGTCATCTTGATCATATAATCCAGCAAACTTACTTGTAGCTAAATACTCTTCTAAAGTCTTTTCCATTTTACTTTCATCAACGACTCTTATTTCTCTTGGGAGAGAAACAGAATCGACATATGCAAAAAAAGCTTTAGAATATAACACTGGATCTTCATACTCACTAGGACGAGGTTTTTGTAAAGGCCTAAAATTTGGATTAGGTACCATTTTATAACAATTAGTATAATTCATTAAATACTCATCAACTGTCATATATCCATCTTTTTGAACATCTTGCATCGGAAACAAATCTATAAGTTCTTTAAAAGCTTCATAAGTATCATTGCCTTTTCCTGGTTTTATAGGAATTTTAAAACCAATACCACCCCATGTACGTCCAAATCTCTTATCTTTTAAAGCTAATTCATCAAATAACTTTTTATTTTCCTCTGATAAACAACTTAAAGTAATCCAAGAATCTTCATTATCATAATTATTACACATTAAAGTAAAAATATTCTTACTCCACAACAACTTACAAGCTTCTTGATTTTCTGGAATGATATACTCATCAATATCATCACAAACAGTTTTCATATCAACAACACTATACTGATATGCATGATTAGTTGCCATAAAATCCCCCCTATTTTCTAACTGCTTTAAAAGAATCTATCATATAAACATCATCATTTAAAACAACATCTAAATTAAGTCTATAAAAAACATACTCATCATCATACTCAGTAGTATCGCTTTTACTTAATTCATTCATTAAATCTAATTCATTATCTATATCAAAATATAAAACATCAATTACAACTTTATAAGTATCTAATTGTTTATCACAACTCTTTATTTTTAATACAATACTATCTATTCCAACTCCAGTATATAATCCTCCATAAATATAATTATCTTTTAATTCGAATTGATACTTATCTGAAACAGAATAATTTCCATCAAATTCTTCACCTAATATCTTTTGATATAAATTTGAATAAGCATTCATTGAAATTGCATAAGCCCCTGTTACCTCTTGTCCATCAGCCGTAACATGATACTTGACGTCTTCTACTCTTAAAAGATTAGAATATATCCAAACAAAATCAAACATTCTTTGTTTATTACCATGTAATAACTCTTGATCATAAACAATATTATCTGGTAATCTATCATCCCCAAATGTATACATATAAGCCATTTCAAACTGCATTAATTTTTCATTAACTTCTTCTTTATCCAACTTCACTTCTTCAGGTTGAGGTTCTTCTATTTCATCCTTGGGTTTTTCATCTAAAACTTCCTTAGTTTTTTCTTCTTCATTATCATTTTTTAATACCTTATCATATACAATAAACACAGCTAAAGAAAGAACTACTACTATTAATAACCCAATTAAAAAGCCACTACCTTTTTTCTTATCCTTTATTTCTTTTTCCATTTTTACACTCCCTATCTTATCAATCATAATAACATAAATAACCATAAAAAAAAAGAGTTCTAAAACTCTTTTTCTAAAACCATTTTTTAATTTTTTATATCTTTTATAGCTAATCCTAATTCATCTAATTGAACATCAGTAACATTACTTGGACATTCACACATTAAATCAGTTGCACTAGCCGTTTTAGGGAAAGCTATTACATCACGAATATTCTCAGTACCTGTTAACAACATTGTAAGTCTATCTAATCCTAATGCAAATCCTCCATGTGGTGGACATCCATATTTCAAAGCATCAACAAAGAAACCAAACTTATTTTGAATATCTTCCTCTGTTAACTCTAAAGCTTTAAACATTGTTTCTTGTACTTTCTCATCAT